>JAZRXA010000037.1:0-1403 GCA_045599965.1 Lachnospiraceae bacterium
CAAACCAAAACCTATGACAGAAGGAAAGCAAGCTATTATCCAAGGATTGCTTGACGAGTATGACATTAACACAGCTGAAGATATTCAGGATGCACTAAAAGATTTGTTGGCTGGAACCATCCAAAAGATGTTAGAAGTTGAAATGAATGAGCATCTTGGATATGAAAAATATAAGCATGCTGGTGAAACAAACAGCCGTAATGGAGTCAAATCTAAGACAGTGCGTAGCAAGTATGGTGAATTTGAGGTTGATGTTCCTCAAGATCGTGATAGCACATTTGAACCTGCAATTGTTCCAAAAAGGAAAAAGGATATTTCGGGAATTGAAGAACAGGTGGTTGCTATGTATGCAAAAGGCATGACTACAACTCAGATTTCAGAGATGATTGAGAATATTTACGGATTTGAGATAAGCGAAGGAATGGTTTCTGATATAACAGATAAACTTCTTCCAAGGATAGAAGAATGGCAAAACAGACCATTATCATCTGTTTATCCAATAGTGTTTATTGATGCAATTCATTTTTCTGTTAGAAATGATGGTGTTATCAGTAAGTTAGCAGCATATGTTGTTTTAGGCATAAATGAAGATGGACTAAAAGAAGTACTTAGTATCGAAATTGGTGAAAATGAAAGTAGCAAGTATTGGCTAAGCGTTCTTAATAGCCTGAAAAACCGTGGTGTTGAGGATATACTTATTTTGTGTTCGGACGGTCTTACAGGTCTAAAAGAAGCTATACAGACAGCTTTCCCAAATACTGAACATCAACGTTGTATGGTACACATGGTTAGAAATACTCTAAAGTATGTTGCAAATAAAGACATGAAAGCCTTCGCAAAAGACTTAAAGACAATATATACTGCTCCAGATGAAAAAACAGCCCTAAAGAGATGTGACGACGTAACAAAGAAATGGGAACCGCTCTATCCATCAGCTATGAAACGCTGGAAAGATAATTGGGATGTGATTTCTCCAATATTCAAGTTTTCATCGGATGTAAGAATCGCATTTTATACAACAAATGCCATTGAAAGTCTTAACTCTTGTTACCGCAGATTAAACAAACAGCGAAGCGTTTTTCCGTCAGCGCAAGCGCTAATGAAGGCATTATACTTATCAACTTTTGAAATTACAAAAAAATGGACTATCCCTATTAAAAACTGGGGACGAGTTCGAGGAGAACTTGTAATTATGTACCCTGGAAGAATGGTTTAATAATTACTAAATAACTTTTTCAAGGGATAATTGCGCCCAAAAATAAAAGCCAGTACAAACTGTTTAATCTTGACAGTTCATACTGGCTCTTGTTATATTAACTTTATCAGAAATCATCTCTTGATTTCTGAAATACAAATCAAAAATCATAGAAGATCTGAATTTACAGAAAAAATTTCAAAGTCTC
>JAZRXA010000038.1:0-35352 GCA_045599965.1 Lachnospiraceae bacterium
AAAACCCATTTTTTATCTCCTTTACACACAAAAAAACATGTATTCATAAATGTACACAAAATACAACGCTATTATATAATAAATAGAGGAAAAAATAAATATCAATATTATGATTTATTGGAAAATTCAAAGAAAAAAGCAACCCAATGTTTAATATTGCAAGTAAATAAATTACCCTTTGCCGAGGTCTTTTGGTTGTGGGTTTGTGGATGATCAAAGATAATCCACAAGCCCCACAACCTCTACTACTATCTCACATTGCGTCGCCTTTCAGCGCCGCTTCGCTGGCTTGCGCCAGCTCCATTTATAAAATAAAACTTAAAAAAATATGTCAAATACTCACATATTGACAGGGGTATGCATATGAGAATACTTTTTTCTATTAAAAATTCTCTAAATACTCTCATACGCTAGGGGGTATGTCTATGAGAGTATCAAAACATACTTTTTGATAACAAAAGTACTCTCATAGAGCGAGGGGTCTTCGTATGAGAGTACTTTAGTCTTTAATTAATACTTGTAAGTACTCTCATTGAAGCAGGGGTATACGTATGAGAGTATTTATCATTCTAAGAGGTAGGCGGTTAGCCACTATCATTTCTATTGTAATAGAAGGGAGGTGGTATTATGAGTGATTATGAATTACTTATTATTGTTTTTACAGTAATACTTATAATTTTAAGCATAATAAAAAAGTAACCGCCCCTAGCCAGGAATAGTTACTTTTTTAACCAAACTTTGGCTAACCGTCTATCGGTAGCTCATCATTTATAATTTTATTCTACACAATTTTTCTTTAATTACAAGGGGGATTAAGCGAATTCGCAGCCGCAGTAGTCTTGGCGGTAGAGGTCGTACTTTTTAGATAGTTCGATGCTCTTTTTGTAGCCTTCTTTCTTTTTGAAGTCTGCAAAGAGCCACTTTGGAGCTAGCGACGAAGAAGTGTCGTTGTCTTGAATAGTTTTGCCAATTACTAAATCTTCTGGCGTTTCCATTAGGGATCCTAGCGATGATCCAATCTCATTTAACAAAATAGCATTTTTATGTGGGCTAACACTTAAGGTGGTGCCAAAATATTCAAAGCCTCTTTCGTATGCAATATCCGCCGTCTTTCCTAAACGTAGCTTAAAACACTCTTCACATCTTTTTCCGCCTTCTGGCTCATTTTCAAGTCCAGCTGCAGCATTTAAAAACTCGTTATGATCATATCCGACATCAATAAGTTTAATATCCGTGTCAAACTCTTTATTCATTGCTTCAATTAAACTTCTTTGAACATCAAGCCTTTTAATATATTCCTCTTCTGGAAAAATATTTGGATTGTAGTACAAAACAGTTATGTCAAAATAATCTTTAAGGTAATCAAGAACATAACTAGAGCAAGGGCCACAACATGAATGCAAAAGTAAAGAAGGCCTTTTATCTAGACCTTCTAATATTTCATCCAATATTAATTGATAGTTTTGTTTATTGCACATGCTCATGAGTAAATAAATGGTCTTGGCAATATTCGTGATTGCCTTCGCACTTTGAACAATACCTAAATGTTAACTCTGGATTCGTTACATTTGTTCTTCCACAAATACTACATTTATGAAGCATGGTTCCAGCATTGTATTTAGGTGTAGGTTTTTTAGGCTCAGGTTTCTTTGCTTGTTGCTGTGCTGTCTGCGCATGTTCAGAAGATGTTTGGTTATAGTTCCTAGAATTGTAAGCATAAAAACCATTCATCTGCTTCTTGAAGTTCTTTTGCGTAGCAGATTTTCTTCTTTGCTTCCTATACATGATAAAGAAAATAAAGAAGTTAAGAAGTGAAAGCAAAATAGTTACAACATTCGTTACCGCCATCATAAAGAAATCTGCTGAAGTAATGCCGAATGTATCTAAAACAATTTGTCCGCTTTGTGAATTATATGTAAGCAATGAAATCGCGTTGCTTACAACTTGAAGTCCTAAATAAGCAACATCTATCCACGCTAAAACCTTCACCCTTATAGGTAATATTCCAAAGAAATAAACCCTAACATCTGGAAATAGCATAGCAAACGCCAAAAATGATGAAAGGTTTATATAGTATGTACTCGTACTAACGTTAAGAGCTCCTGCAGGTCCATTAATCGCTAAGGTTATCCAATAAATTGCCATAGAACCTATTGTCATAAAGAACCAACCACCGAACATGTATAGGTTGTACTTAAATGCTCCCATATTCGCTTCAAGGCTTCTACCTATAAAGAAATACAAAAGGAACATAAAAATAATAAATATACTAAGTCCTTGTGGAATAGTACAAACCCATGTGAAAAGCCTCCAAACCTGGCCTTTCATAACAAGCGCAGGATTTAAGACTATATAATCGTACCAGCCCAATCTGTCATTTAGGAAGTACAAAATATAGCCAATACCATAGGCGCCAAGTACATAGTAGATTAAATTTTTGATTGCGTATTTACCGATTTTCTTTTCGAGCTTATTTAACATGACTTGAATTATAACATGAAAATGATAAAATAGAAAGAACATGGAAAAATCTTATAAATTGGGCGTTGATATCGGTTCAACGACTGTAAAGATTGCTATTTTAGATAATGAAAATACGCTTTGCTATGCTGAGTATAAAAGACATTTTGCAAATATCCAAGAAACTCTAGCAGAGCTCATTTATAATGCCAATCAGGCTTTAGGTAATATACCTTTAATTCCTGTCATAACCGGTTCAGGTGGACTTCAATTATCTAAACATCTAGATATCGAATTTGTTCAAGAAGTTATTTCTGTTGCCAGCGCAGTTAAGTATTATGCCCCTACAACAGATGTTGCTATCGAGCTTGGTGGCGAAGATGCAAAAATTATTTACTTTGGTAATAGTATTGAACAAAGAATGAATGGAATTTGCGCTGGTGGTACTGGCTCATTTATAGACCAGATGGCAGACCTATTACAAACTGATGCCGCTGGACTTAATGAGTATGCAAAAAGTTATATAACAATTTACCCTATCGCTGCTAGATGCGGCGTTTTTGCAAAAACAGATATCCAGCCATTAATAAACGAAGGCGCAACGAAGGAAGACTTGGCCGCATCTATTTTCCAGGCCGTAGTTAATCAAACAATTTCTGGCTTAGCATGTGGAAAACCTATCCGTGGAAACGTAGCTTTTATAGGTGGCCCGCTCCATTTCCTTTCAGAATTAAGGCAGGCTTTTATACGTACTCTTAGATTAACTGATGAAAGTGCAATATGTCCTGAGAATTCTCATTTATTTGCCGCTATTGGTGCTACTATGAATGCGACTGGCACTTCATGCATCGAATCTTTTGAGTTATATGAAAACCTTAAAAATGGCATCGCAATGAAGCCTGAGATTGCAAGACTTCGCCCTTTATTTGCTACTCCAACAGAATATCAAGAATTTGCAGAACGTCACCAACGTGCCGTAGTTCCTAAAAAAGATATTTCTACTTATCATGGCGATTGTTTCTTAGGAATTGATGCTGGTTCTACAACTACTAAAATTGCTTTAATCGACACAGAAGGAAATCTTCTATGGTCGTTCTATTCTAATAATAACGGAAGTCCAATCGAAACAACTAAAATGGCTTTCCGCGAATTAATGCGTCTTATCCCATACGATTGCAAAATTGCCTATACATGTTCCACCGGCTATGGCGAAGCACTCCTTAAATCTGCTTTAATGCTAGATGAAGGTGAAGTGGAAACTGTAGCGCACTACTATGCTGCAAGATTTTTCTGTCCAGACGTTACATGCGTATTAGATATCGGCGGCCAGGACATGAAATATATGAAGATAAAAAATGGCGCAATCGATAACGTGCTTCTAAACGAAGCTTGCTCTTCTGGATGCGGTTCATTTATCGAAAACTTTGCAACTTCTATGAATTATTCTATCAGCGATTTTGCAAACGAAGCACTATTAGCTAGAAATCCTGTTGATCTTGGAACTCGTTGCACAGTTTTCATGAACTCAAATGTTAAGCAAGCGCAAAAAGAAGGCGCTAGTGTTAGCGATATTTCTGCAGGTCTTTCTTACTCAGTAATAAAGAATGCATTATATAAAGTTATTAAGATGGTTGATGCTTCGCAAATGGGCGAAAAAATTGTTGTTCAAGGTGGAACTTTCTACAACGATTCTATTCTTAGAGCTTTTGAACTTATTTCAGGTCGCGAAGTAATTAGGCCGGATATTGCTGGAATTATGGGAGCTTTCGGTGCAGCATTAATTGCACGAGAAAGGTATGAATATTCTAACTTCCCTTCTTCAATACTTCCTTTCATAGACATTATTGACCTTAATTACAAAACTACTCTTGCTCGCTGTAATGGATGCGAAAATCATTGTCTTCTTACAATAAACGTGTTTGATGAAAGTAGACGATTCATTACAGGTAATAGATGTGAAAAACCTTTAGGTGGCACAAATCCTAACGCAAATGTGCCTAACTTATTTATGTATAAATTACATAGGATGTTCGATTACGAATCTGCTCCTGAATATGAAGCGCCTAATGGCGTAATCGGAATTCCGCGTGTCCTCAACATGTATGAGAACTTCCCATTCTGGGCTGTTTTCTTTAAGGAGCTTGGCTATAGCGTTAAACTTTCACCACTTTCTTCAAGAGCAATTTATGAACTCGGCATAGAAACAATCCCTAGTGAAAGTGAATGCTATCCTGCAAAGCTTGCTCATGGACATGTTCAGTGGCTTATCAACAATGGAGTAACTAAAATTTTCTATCCTTCGATTGCATATGAGCGCAACGAAACTCCTGATGCTAATAACCATTACAATTGTCCAATGGTTATGTCTTATCCTGAAAATATCAAAAACAATCTTGAGGATATTGACAATAAGGGAATCGATTTTATTCATCCATTCTTATCAATGGCAAACTTAAAAGTTTTTTCAGCTGGACTCGTTAAAGTTTTTTCTAAAAAACAATTTCACTTCTCTGCAGACGAAATAATGTATGCAGCGCAAAAAGGTTGGGAAGAATTAGAGCGTGCTAAAAAAGATATACAAGACAAAGGAAAAGAAGTCCTTAAATGGATGAAAGATAATAAGGCGCAAGGTATTGTGCTTGCTGGTAGACCTTATCATATTGATCCTGAAATTAATCATGGTATCCCTGAAATAATTACTTCATATGGAATCGCAGTTTTAACTGAAGATAGCGTATCTGAATTAGGAAAAATAGAAAGACCTTTAATTGTAAGCGACCAATGGATGTATCATTCACGTCTATATAGAGCTGCAAACTTTATAAAACACAAAGCTAATCTAAACCTAATTCAACTCTTCTCTTTTGGCTGCGGATTAGATGCTGTTACAACAGACCAAGTAAATGATATTTTAACTAAATCAGGAAAACTCTATACAGTTATAAAAATTGATGAAATAAGTAACTTAGGTGCCGCAAGAATTAGAATTCGTTCTTTACTTTGCGCACTTGCAGATATGGCAAGGGCTAAGAATAAACGTAATATAGTAAGTTCTGCATATAATCGTGTTGAATTTACTCGCAAGATGAAACGTGACGGCTACACTATCTTAGCACCACAAATGGCACCAATCCAGTTTGATCTTGTTAAACATGCTTTCAATAAAACTGGTTATAACTTTGTTATTTTAGATAACGACAACAAGTCAGCTGTTAATACAGGTCTTAAGTATGTAAATAACGATGCATGTTATCCATCTACTATAGTTGTTGGCCAGATGATGGATGCTCTACTTTCTGGAGAATATGACTTAAATAAAACTGCACTATTAATAACTCAAACCGGTGGTGGATGCCGCGCCACAAACTATATCGGATTTATTAGAAGAGCTTTAGAAAAAGCAGGCCTTTCTCATATACCTGTTATTTCTCTTTCATTCGGTATTGAAAAGAACTCTGGCTTTAAGATTTCGCCTTCGTTAATCGTTAACGGAATGTATGCATTAGTCATTGGCGATTTGTTCATGAAGCTTATTTATGCAACTAGACCTTACGAATTAGAAGAAGGTTCAACAGAAGAGCTTTACCAAACTTATCGTAAAAGAGTAATAACTATTATTCAAACGTCGGGCTTAAACCGCGCTAATACTACTACGCTTTGTCTTGAGATTGTAAAAGCTTTTGAAAATCTTCCACGCAAAAATGTTGTTAAACCGAAAGTTGGTGTAGTTGGTGAAATCCTTGTTAAGTTCTCACCAATGGCAAATAATAAGATAATAGATTTATTAGAATCTGAAGGTGCTGAAGGCGTTATGCCTGACTTCTTAGATTTCCTTTACTATAGTTTCTATAATGGTTATTTCAAAGTTGATAATTATAATGCAGGATTTATTACTGCAATCTCTTCAGCTTTGCTCCTAAGGATAATGGACCATTTTAGAAGACCTTTAGTTAATGCTCTTGCAAAAAGTAAAGTTTATACTTCTCCTGCTGATATTAAGGAGCTTGGTGAAATGGCATCTAAGTATGTTTCACTTGGAAATCAATCTGGTGAAGGTTGGTTCCTAACTGGTGAGATGCTTGAACTAATTAATAATGGTGTTAAAAATATTGTTTGCGTTCAACCTTTTGGTTGCCTTCCTAACCATGTAGTTGGAAAAGGTGTTATTAAATCCTTAAGATCTAATCATCCGGACGCAAATATTGTCGCAATTGATTATGATCCTGGTGCTTCAGAGGTAAACCAGTTAAATAGAATTAAACTTATGCTCTCTACTGCTAAAGCTAACCTTCCTAAAGTGGAGATTGAAGAGATTGAAGAACCTGAGATTATCGAAGAACCTGAGGTTATCGAAGAACCTGAAGTTATCGAAGAGACTGATGTGGTCGAAGAACCCGTAGTTATCGAAAATCCTGAAGAACCTTTAAATATGCGCTAAAAAAAGTTGTAGTGGCTCTGCTCGCAATACAAGTAACAATCATTTAGTCTATTTGCCAGTCGATTGGGGTTAGACCATTCTTGGCTAAGAATTCATTACATTTTGAAAAATGCTTGCATCCGAAGAATCCGCGATATGCTGAAAGCGGTGATGGATGCGGTGCTTCTAAAATTAGATGCTTAGGGTTGTTAAGCATCTTCTTTTTTTCCTGAGCTGGTTTGCCCCAAAGCATGAAAACGATTGGGCGGTCTTGCTCATTTAATATTTTTATGGCTGCATCAGTAAACTCTTCCCAGCCAATACCTCTATGAGAGTTCGCTTCATGTGCCCTTACAGTTAAAACTGTATTTAGAAGAAGTACACCTTCTTTTGCCCACTTCTTTAGATATCCATGTTCCGGTATCTTTAATCCTAAATCATCATTAAGTTCTTTATAGATGTTTACTAAAGAAGGAGGAATTTCGATTCCTTTCCTTACAGAAAAACAAAGTCCATGTGCTTGGCCAACTCCATGATATGGGTCTTGCCCAATAATTACGACCTTAACTTTAGAAAGTGGTGTTAAATTAAAAGCACTAAAGAGTTCATCCATAGGTGGAAAGCACATATGGTTTTTATATTCATCGCTAACTTTATTATAAAGTTTAGCATAATAGTCTTTCTTAAATTCTGGGTTCAAGGCTTCAAGCCAATCTTTATTAAGTTCAGCCATTATTTATCCTTTTTATCTTTAGGTTCTCTATTGGAAATCTTTTTCCAAATAGGAAGCTCACTAAGTTTAAGTCTTGAAATTGTCTCTGGCTTTTCTGGTTTAACGCCTTCTTGGCCAGCTTCCTCAAATGAAATTCGTGTTGTTGACGTAATATCTTCATCAGTGCTAATTGTCGCAGCCGATTCTAATTCAACCCAGAAAGCTACGCCATCAATCATATTATAAACACCACATTTTTTATTTAGTGAATCGCAAATAGCCTTAACAATAGAAAGGCCTAGACCGCTTCCACCATATTCTCTAGTACGAGCTTTATCAACTTTATAAAACTTGCCCCAAAGCTTAGGAATTTCATCTTCTGGAATATTTTCGCCTGAGTTATAAACCGTTACTCGAACATTATCTTTAAGTTTTTCAACATTAATTCTTATCGTCTTATTCTCATCTAAATGGTTAAGTGCATTATTAAAATAGTTTACTAAAACTTCTTCAAATAAAAACTCATCAGACCAAACATACGCTACATCTTTATTATTAAAGTAAATATTTACACCTTTTTCCTCGATAATAACAGACATCGTATTTAAAAAACCATTAATTACTTCTACGACATTAAATCTTTCAAGCGAAACGGCGCTTCTACCTTCTTCTAACTGGTTCAATGCAGAAAGGCGTTTTACAATTAAATTCATCTTTTCTGCTTCATCTATAATAACGTCGCAATAATATTCTCTATCTTCTGGGTCATCTGATATACCCTCTTTAAGGCCTTCTGCGTAACTAGAAATTAAAGCAATCGGTGTCTTAAGTTCATGATTAACATCAGACATATATTTCTTTCTTGCTTCTTCTAATTCAGTCTTAGTCTTTAACTCATTTTCAAGATTTAAGTTTGCACTCTTAAGATCTGCAATTGTCTTTTCTAGTTTGTATCCAATAGCATTAATATTTTCTCCTAAGATTCCAATCTCATCTTGTCTAAAATGCTTATATTCATATTTCGATTCAAAATCGCCTTCACTAACTCGGCTAGAAAGGTCTGCAAGTTTTCTAATTGGCTCTGAATAATAATTTATAAGGAAAAAGATAACTATTGCCGCAATAACAATTAATGTAAGCGCAATTATCATAAAGAATTCTAGCGATATATTAATATTATTTTGAATATTTGCATACGAAGTTCTAGCAACAAAGCTGTTGCCATTTTCTAAAAAGCCCCAAAGTTCAAGATAAGAAGGCTCTCCATTTATTCCATTAGTAGTTTGAATTGTATATCCTGGACCAGTCTTAATTACATCACTTTCTGCGTTTCCAGAAAGAATAATGTCATTAAGACGATTATTAAGCAAAGCGTTTGAACCATAAGAAAATACAACAACGCTTGCAGGATTTTGAATTGTTAGTGAGATAGCGTTTTCTTCACAAAAATATATTAGTTCATTTATAGAATTTAATCTGTGTTCATCATTAGGAATTTGGTCAATACTTTTAAAAATATATTCTTCATTAGAGAACGTTTCTGCCATCAAATCATGAAGCTCAACCATCTTCTTTTGCTCATGATTTACAAAATATCTAGAAGCAAATATACGGCAAAAGACATAACCAAAAACCACAGCTAAAATAAGCGCGCTTATAATCAGTCCTATGGTTTTGTTTCTTAATGATGTTGGTTTTTTCATACCTCGAATTTATATCCCATGCCCCAGATTGTTTTAATGTAATCTCCGCAATCTCCAAGTTTGCTTCTGATTTTCTTAACATGTGTATCAATCGTACGAGCATCGCCAAAATAATCATAGTTCCAAACACTATTTAAGATTTTCTCTCTTGATAGTGCAATTCCTTTATTTTCAGCAAAGTAGCAAAGAAGTTCAAATTCCTTAAAACTAAGTTCTACTTCTTTTCCATCAACATGAACAACATGCGACGTCTTATTAATAACAATCTTTCCTACTTCAATAATGTCTTCTTCGTTAAGTTTATTAGCTCTTCTTAAAATTGCATCAATTCTAGCAACTAAAATCTTAGGGCTAAAAGGTTTAGTAATATATTCATCAATTCCAAGATTGTATCCTAAAAGTTCATCTGTCTCGTCATCTTTAGCTGTTAGCATAATAATAGGAACCTTAGAAATCTTTCTAATTTCTTTACATGTTTCCCAGCCATCCATCTTAGGCATCATAACATCTAAAATAACAAGATCAATTTTCTTGTCAGCATAAATAATATCCATAGCTTCTTCGCCATTTCCAGCTTCTAAAACTACGTAATCTTTTTTAACAAGGAAATCTTTAACAATCTTTCTTAATTTTGCTTCATCATCAACTATTAAAATTTTTAACTCGTTCATAGCGCCTCCTTTAGACTAAACGATAAAATCTATAGTTATAATATCACTTAAATTTGTGAATTATCTATGAATAACATTAAAAGAAAAGGTGTTCAATAATTATCTTAATTCCTATTAAAATCAAGATTATTCCACCAATAACTTGCGCTTTTGTTTTGAATTTTGCGCCAAATTTATTTCCAATTAATACTCCAATGAATGAAAGAATAAGTGTAGTAATTCCTATTATGATTATTGATGTGAAAATATTAATATCGTCTAGACATGCAAAAGATACTCCAACAGCTAAAGCGTCGATGCTAGTAGCGATTGCAAGAATTAGCAATTCACCAATTTTTAATTTGAATTCGCTATCCTCTTCAGGATTTTTCTTTTCTTTAATTGCATCAATTATCATCTTGATTCCAATTATTTCTAAAAGGCCAAAAGCAATCCAATGATCAAAAGCAGAAATATACTTTTCAAAATTAATGCAAACAAAATAACCTATTAAAGGCATCCCTGCTTGGAAGATACCAAAAAAGCCGGCGATAATAATACCCGCCTTTATATCAATCTTCTTCATAGAAAGACCTTTGCAAAGTGCAACTGCAAAGGCATCCATAGAAAGTCCTATACCAATAAGCAAAATTTCAATAAAACTCATAGGCAAATTATATAATATTTGACCTTAATAAACAATTAACTTATATTAGATATATGGCTTTTGATGGAAGCTGCGTAGCGGCTCTTTGTGCAGAATTTAATAAAGAGATTTTAGATGGAAGAATAATAAAAATTGCTCAGCCAGAAAAGGATGAGCTCTTACTAACTATTAAAAAAGAAGGCGACCAAAAGCGCCTTTTAATTAGTGCAAATCCTTCTTTACCTATGTGCTATCTTACTGATGTAAATAAAACAGCGCCTCTTAATGCACCTAGCTTTTGCATGCTTCTTAGAAAGCACATTCAAAATGGCAAAATAATAAAAATTTCGCAACCTTCCCTAGAGCGAATAATTGATATTGAAATTGAGCACTACAATGAGATGGGAGATCTCTGCCACAAAATTCTAACAATTGAGCTTATGGGAAAGCACTCAAATATCATTTTTAGAGATGGCGAAAAAATCCTAGATTCTATTAAGCATGTTAATGCTTTAGTAAGTTCTATAAGAGAAGTTTTACCTGGAAGAACTTACTTTATTCCTTTTGAAGATGAAAAACTTAATCCTTTAAGTTTCGATACATGTTCCGAAGAAATTGAATTTGAAAATATTGCTCTTTCAAAATTTTTCAGCGCGAAATTTACTGGAATAAGCACTATTTTAGCTCAGGAAATTTGTGCAAAGGCAGATATAGATTCTGATAGAAGTGCTTCAACTTTAGATAAAGAAGAAACAAAAAGATTAATGTCTACATTTAACGAATATATGCAAATTATTAAGTCAAACTTATTCGAACCTAATATTGTATATGATGGTGATGAGCCTATTTTCTTTGCTCCGTTCATCTTTAGCATTTATTCAAATCTAAAGACCGTAAAATATGAAAGCATTTCTGCCCTTTTGTTTGACTATTATTCAAAGCGTCAAAGTTTTACTTCTTTAAGGCAAAAAACTTCTGACCTTAGAGGAATTTTGCAAACTCTTCTAGCAAAAGATTATAAAAAGTACGATTTGCAACTTAAACAAATCGAAGATACAAAAAAGAAAGATAAATACCAACTTTATGGCGAGCTTATTACTGCTTACGGCTACAACGTTCCTGAAGGTTCAAAATCTATGAACGCTGTTAATTACCATACAAACGAAGAAATAACTATTCCACTAGATCCTACTATTTCTCCAATCGACAATGGTAAAAAATATTTTGAGAAATACTCAAAGTTAAAAAGAACCTTTGATTCTTTATCAGAAATAATTAAGGATACAAAAGATGAGATTGACCATCTTGAATCAATTCAAGCTAGTTTAGATACCGCGCAAAACGAAGCTGATATTTCTGACATAAAAAAGGAAATGGTTGAAAGTGGTTACATTAAACAAAAAGGAATGTTAGGGAAAAATTCTCCTAAAAAAGCTATCAAGTCTTCCCCAATGCATTTCGTAAGTAGCGATGGCCTTGATATTTATGTTGGAAAGAATAATTATCAAAACGAATATGTCTCTTTTAAGCTTGCTGGCAATGATGATTGGTGGTTTCATGCAAAGAAAATCCCAGGAAGCCATGTTATCTTAAAAACAAATGGCCAAAAGCCTTCTGATAAAGCTGTTGAAGAAGCTGCTAGCTTAGCTGCACATTTTTCAAAAGCAGGAAATTCAGCGCAAGTTGAAATTGATTACGTACAAAAAAAGTATCTTAAAAAACCTGCCGGAGGCAAGCTTGGACTTGTAATTTATCATACAAATTATTCTCTTTTAGCTAATACAAATATCGACTCGATAAAGAATATTGATTAACCTTCTAGATTTTTTAGCATTACTTCTCTAACAATCTCTCCGATTTCGTTAGTCTTTAATTCTTTAACCTTGTTTGCCTCTATTACATCCAATACATCAAACTGCATTAGAGTTTTCTTAAACGGAAAGTTTTTCATAAGTTGTTCTGAATTTTTAACTGTTGCAATAACGATCGGAACGTTTGCCATTTGCGCTATCTTAAATAATCCATTATGGAACTCTAACAAAGGCTCACTAGTTTTATTTCTAGTTCCTTCAGGATATACGCAAACAGAAAACTTATCTTGTTTAATATAATCAGCTGCTTCCATTAAAGTACGCATAGAACTTCTAGGATTTTCTCTATCTATTGGAAGGAAGCAACATCTATGTAAAATTTTTCCGAAAACTAAATATTTGAAATTTTCTGGTTTAGAAATATAAGTTAGATTTGCTTTTGGATTATTAAGTTTATTAAGAATATCCCATGTAATAATCGGATCAAAATTTGCTTTATGATTTTCAACAAGCAAGAATCTTGAATCTGTTGGGATTTTTTCTAAGCCTGAAATTTTATATTTAATTCCAGCAACAAATAAAACTATTTTAGTACATGCATAAAGCAAGAATCTAAAATACTTACTATCTTCTGTATATTTTTTCTTTTTACTTATAAAGAAACTAGAAATAATTGAAAGAATAAACATACTTTTACCCTCAATTAGAATTTACGCGCTGTATATTTTAATACGTCATATATTGGTTCGCCGTCAATATTAAGAGTCATCGGTTTATCAAACTCAACTGTTATTTCATGTCCCGTAAGGAATTTAGCCGTTGGATTATTGACATGATGTCCTCCGAAAATTGAAATAAATCCGGTTGTGATTTGCAATCTATTTGAATTATGGCAAGCCATATAAGTAAGTGTGCGGTCTTTATTTAATCTATCTTGCATTGGAGTAACTTTCATTCCTCCGCCAAAATATTTGCCATTCATAGTTGGAGACATCCAAACTCTTTCAAGGTGAATTGGCTCATTATTATCAACTGTAACCGTTGCATTACGTGGACTAAACTGACCTAAAAGACCTCTAAGAGCAATAATTGTATAGTTTGATTTTATCTTAGGATTTTTCTTTTTTTCTTCTTCGGCAACACCGCAAACCCAGCCGTCAATTCCAAACGCAACATTATTTAGGAAGTAATAAGTTTTTCCCTTTACATCAACAGTAGGTAAATCTTTAAGGCAGTCGTTAATCTTTAGTGGTGGACATGGTGTCTTAAATCCACGATCTAAAAGAAAGTCATTTCCTGTACCAATTCCGAAGAAATATATATCATTCTCAGGGAATTTGTCTTCACAATCATTAATAATACGATTAAGTGTTCCATCCCCGCCACAAATATAAAGTTTATCGTCGTCATCTAATGAAGCGAAGAAATCGCTATAACTTTCTATCTTTGTCATATCGACAAGTTCTATTTCTTCACTAACATATTTTTTAATTTTTTTAACTTCTCTTTCTCCATTTCCGTTTGCAGATAATGGATTAAACAACACTAAATTTTTGCCCATAATTTTTCCTTTTACTTTTTATTTTTCTTTGATGTGTTTTTAAGTTCAACTGCATTTTCTAATGCGGCATTAGTCACCTTATCACCACCTAAAAGTTTTGCAATAGCTACATTACTTTCTTCATCGCTTAATAGTTTAATGCCAGAAATTGTATTTCCATTTTGCACTGATTTTTGAATTTCATAATGATAATCAGCCATAGATGCAATTTGTGGAAGATGCGTTATACATATAATTTGATGAGTCTTGCTTAAAAAGTCTAACTTCTCTGCAACTTTATAAGCAGTATTTCCGCTAATTCCTGTATCTATTTCATCAAAAATAAGTGTTTCTATATTGTCAGCTTTTGCAACTGAAGATTTAATTGAAAGCATAATTCTTGAAAGCTCACCTCCAGATGCAACCTTAGACAAAGGTTTAATAGGTTCACCTGGGTTTGTTGAAATAAGAAACTCGATATTATCAAATCCAGATGCACTTATTTTATTTGCTTTTTCAAAGTTAATTTTGAATTCGCAATTAAGGAAATTTAAATCCTTCAAGTTATCTATTATCATTGGTTCTAACTTAGAAGCTGCACTTTTTCTTTCATCAGAAAGCTTCTTTGCTTTCTCGTTTACTTCGCTAGCTAAAGCCTTTTGTTTTTTAACTAATTCTTCTTTTCTTTGCGAATAATTCTCAAAACCTTCTAGTTTTTCTTTTATATTATCAGCATAAACATTGATATCGTTAATACTTTTTCCGTATCTATCTTTTAGGTGATTTATTTGATTAAGTCTATCCCTAACTTCACTAAATCTTTCAGCGCTAAAGGAATTATTATCAATATAATGATTCAAATCATGACCCACATCTTTTATTACTGAATCCAAATCTAAAATTTGTTTTCTTAAATCTTCTAGACTTTCATCAAATTTAACTGCATCACTAATTTCTTTAAGTGCGATATTTATTTTAGTAATCGCTCCAGCAGTTTCGTCATTAATATTTATATTTGCTTTATTAGTATTATCATGTATCTTTTCGGCATTAGATAGTTTCTTAAATTCAGTTTCTAACTCTATATCTTCGTTCTCTTTAAGAGCTGCCTCTTCAATTTCTTTAAGTTCATGTTGTAAAAGATCTTTTTCTTTCGCAAGTTCATTTTCATCCATGCTAAAAGAATCTAGTTCTTTTTTTAGCGCTTTATATTCATCATATTTTTCTTTTAATTCATCTTTTGCCTTTTTTAGAGATGCTCCACCAAAATCATCAACGATATTAATATGATTTTTTGAATCTAATAAGCTTTGGTGATCATGCTGTCCATGCACATCTATTAATAAACTTGTAATCTTCTTAAGGTTTGCAAGTGTTACTGTTTCACCATTAATTTTGCTAATGCTAGAATCAGAAGAAATCTTTCGTTTAATTATTACATTATTTCCATCACGTTCGACTCCAATGGCTTCTAACGCGTCAAAAACTTCTTTGTTTTGCGTAATAAATGTAAGCTCAACAAGTCCTTCCTTTTCGCCATTACGAATTAACCCCTTGTTTGCTTTATCTCCAAGTCCAATATTAACAGAACTAATGATTATTGATTTTCCCGCACCGGTTTCACCAGTTAAAATATTTAAGGAATTTTCAAAATCAATGTCCGTTTCGGCAATTAATGCTAAATTTTTAATGTGAACATTTTTTAACATCTACTTCTTAATAAGTGTTTTTATTTTTCCTACAACGCTCGCAGCATCCACATCACTCTTTGTAGCGCACATAATTGTGTCATCGCCAGCAATGCTTCCAACAATTTCCCTAAATTGAAGATTATCTAGTGCTGCCGCAACAGCCATAGCCATGCCAGCAACTGTACGCACAACTATCATATTTCCGGCTTGCTCAATACTAGCAAATCCATCGCTAAAAATACGTAAATACTTTTCTATATTTACTACTTTTGATTCTGGGTAAAAATATTTACTTCCTTTTTTTGTTGGGATTTTTTCGAGATGAAGTGCCTTAATATCCCTGGAAACTGTTGCCTGCGTAACATTATAGCCCTCTTTATTAAGAAGCTCTACGAGCTTTTCTTGGGTAGCTATTTCATGTTCAGCAATTAATTCAATTATTTTTTCTTGTCTATTAGTTTTCATGTAAATATTATATCATAAGCTTTGTATTTTATGCATAAAAAATGCATAAAAAATTGTTAAAAAAAGGTGACCTTTCGGCCACCTTAATTTATTTTCTATTTAAGGATATTATGATTACTTGCTACATATTTCCTTTTGTGCTAGGCCCTTTGTTGCCTTTCTTTATATTAACTACGAGGTTTACTATGATACCAAGGATAAGTGCACATGCAACTTCTGTTAATGTTACAGCACCGATTTGAAGTGTCATTCCACCGATACCAGCGATAAGGATTGCTGATGCTGTAAATAAGTTTCCGTTATCATTAAGGTCTACAGGTTGAAGCATCTTAAGACCAGATACAGCGATGAATCCGTAAAGTGTTATACATACACCACCCATTACACAACTAGGTATTGTTGAAAGGAATGTTACGAATGGTCCGCAGAATGAAATCACTATTGCAATGATTGCAGTTGTAAGAATTGTTACAACTGAAGCGTTCTTAGTAATAGCTACGCATCCAACGCTCTCACCGTATGTTGTATTTGGACATCCGCCAAAAACTGCGCCTGCCATAGAACCAACACCATCACCAAGAAGTGTTCTGTGAAGACCTGGCTCTTCAAGAAGTTCTTTACCGATGATTGAAGATAAGTTCTTGTGGTCTGCTATATGCTCTGCGAATACTACGAATGCTACAGGTATATATGCAACTGCTAAAGTTGCGATATATGTTCCAGTTATTTGTGGAATACCAGCTGGAATGTTAAGGAATGTAAATCCTGGAACCCATTGCATTGCTTGGAATGCGCTAAAGTCGATAATTTGAAGATCAACATTACCTGTTGCATTTCCGATTAATGTAAAGATTGTTGCTACTATGTAACCAGCTGCAATACCGATAATGAATGGGATAAGTTTCATCATTTTCTTACCAAATACTGAGCAAATGATTACTACGAAGAATGTTACAAGTGCGCAAATTAAACATACCCAAACATGTGGTGTCATAATATATGCGCCTGCATCTGCATCGAATGCACCTGCTAAAGAATCGCCAATTGCGTTTCCAGCAAGGCTAAGTCCGATAATAGCAACTGTAGGTCCGATAACAACTGCTGGCATAAGGTAGTTAATCCAGCGAACGCCTGCGAATTTAACAACGATAGCAATAATTACATAAACAAGTCCTGCAAAAATTGCACCGATTATAAGTCCTACATGTCCTGCTTCTACTGAAACTGCTCCAGCGAATGCTGCGAACATAGATCCAAGAAAAGCAAATGATGAGCCTAAGAAAACAGGGCTCTTAAACTTTGTGAAAAGTAAGTAAATAATTGTACCTACACCAGCTCCAAAAAGGGCTGCTGATTGGCTCATGCCGTTTCCAACGATTGAAGGAACGGCAATTGTTGCAGCTAAGATAGCAAGCAACTGTTGGATAGCGAATACTATTACCTTACCAAATGAAGGTCTATCGCTAACATCATAAACTAAATTCATAATTCATCCTCCTTAAATTTATCTACATTTATATTCGAAGTACTTATTCGTACAAATCGACTGAACAAACATCATCAAACTCTGGCATCTTAACAGATATCCTTTCATAAAGACTTGTTGGAACGTTCTTTCCAACATAATCGCCTCTGATAGGAAGTTCTCTATGTCCTCTATCTATAAGAATAGCAAGCTGAACTGATTTAGGACGGCCAAAACTCATAAGCGCATCTAAAGCAGCTCTAGCAGTACGTCCTGTATAAAGCACATCATCAACTAAAATAATATCTTTGTTTTCTATATCAAATTGTATTTGTGACTCATTAAGAACTGGATCAGAATCTAATTTAGATAAATCATCTCTATAGAAAGTGATATCTAATGAGCCAGTAGGTACTTTAACTCCTTCAAAGACTTCAATATTGTCAGCAAGAATTTTAGCAATTGGAACTCCTCTTCTTTTAATTCCAACAAGACAAATATTAGCCGCACCATTATTTTTTTCAATAATCTCATGTGCGATTCTCTTTAGCGCTCTTTGCACTTCATTCTCGTTTAATATTGTTGCCTTGAAACCCATTTTTTCTTCCTTTACTAGTATTTTACTCTTGGCATATAAAAAAGCCGCGCTGGATGCACGGCTAAATAACTCCATAAAAAGTGTCCCTTGCCGGCATCTCTGTACCGAATTTAAAGGTTTTTCTATTGAGTATATTCTAACACTATTTATGCTTTAATTCAACTCTCAAAATACAATATATTGTGTAAATTATTAGATAAATTAATCCTGTTTAGCTTCGCAATATGCGCATCTAAATGTTCCATCGAGCTCATTTTTTATGAATTTATGCTTTATTCCACGCTCAACAGAAGTAATACAGCGTGGGTTATTGCATTTTCTATCCATTATATATTCTTTGGGTTCTTCCTTTGTATGACCAAAAACAAGTCCTAAAATCAACGCCATTCTTATAAACTTTCCGTTTTCTACTTGCTTAAAATAACATGCGCGAGGATCGTCATCTAAATCTGTATTTATTTCATTTACTCTAGGAAGCGGATGCATAACAATACAATCTTCCTTAGCAAGAAGCATTTTTTTTGCATTTAATTCAAAGCTATCTTTTAAGCGCTCATACTCTTCTTTGTTATCGAAACGTTCTTGTTGAATACGCGTCATATAAATTATATCTAAATCTGGCAAAACTTCTTCTAATGAAGTAGTTTCAACATACTCAAGATTTTTCGCATTAATTACTTCATTCTTAACATACTCCGGAAGTTTTAACTCTTCTGGAGAAATTAAAACAAATTTTACATTCTCATATCTAGAAAGTGCATTAATAAGCGAGTGAACAGTACGACCATACTTTAAGTCGCCACACAGACCAACAATAAGATTATCAAATCTGCCTTTTTCTTCATGTATCGTAAGCATATCAGCTAGTGTTTGAGTTGGATGGCAATGGCCTCCATCACCAGCATTAATGATCGGAACTTTTACACTTTCGCTTGCCAGCAAAGCTGCACCCTCTTTAGGATGGCGCATTGCAATTATGTCAACAAAAGACGCCGCAACTTTAATCGTATCTGCAACAGACTCGCCCTTAGAAACTGACGACGAAACTGAATCTGTAACGCTTATAACCCCTCCTCCTAAAGAAAGCATAGCCGATTCAAAGCTAAGCCTTGTTCTAGTAGATGGTTCAAAAAACATAGTGGCAAGTTGTTTGCCTTTGCACTTTTTACTATATTTTTTTGGATTCTTTTTTATATCTTCGGCTGTGGAAATTAAATCATCTAATTCCTTTACTGATAAATCAATTACATCAATAAGATTTTTCATTACTTTGCTCCTATCCAGCTTTCATCCGAAGGATTATTTCTAAAATCAATAAGTTTTTTTATGTCTTCGGTCTTTATATAACCTTCTTCGGCGGCCACTTTTGCTATGCAATCAAAATCCGTAAGTGAAATATTTTTTACATTAGCTTCCTTTAATCTATCAAGTCCTTTTTGCATTCCATAAGTAAAAATTGAAACAATTCCTAAAACTAAAGCTCCAGCTTCTCTTAAGACATTTACAACTTCTATAACACTTCCGCCAGTAGAAATTAAATCTTCAACAACTACTACCTTTTGTCCTTTTTCTAGTTTGCCTTCAATTTGATTTTGTCTTCCGTGGTCTTTAGCACCTGAGCGAACATATCCCATAGGTAAAGAAAGAATATGTCCTGTAATCGCTGCATGAGCAATTCCTGCAGTAGATGTTCCCATAAGAACTTCTACATCGGGATAATTTTCTTTTATAAGTTTTGCAAGTCCATTTTCTACATCAGATCTAACTTCAACTGATGTCAATGTAAGACGGTTATCACAATAAACCGGACTTTTAATTCCACTAGCCCAAGTAAAAGGCTCTTCTGGTCTAAAAAATACTGCTTTTATTTTAAGTAAGTCTTTAGCGATTAATTTATTAAGTTCCATTTTTACTCCTTTAATCTACAAATTCTTCAACGCAACGATTGTATGCTAAAACCGGGTCCTTAGCCGCTGTTATAGGTCTTCCAACAACAATATAGTCTGACCCAATTTTCTTTGCCTCGGACGGTGTCATAACTCTTTTTTGATCTCCTGCCTCGCTATCACTAAACCTTACGCCAGGAGTTATAGTTAAGAAATCATTTCCGCAATTTTCATGTACCTTCTTAGCTTCTAGTGGTGAACAAACTACACCATCTAGCCCAGCTTTCAAGGCATTTTTAGCATAATGAATAACTACATCATCTATATTTTCTTTTATAAGCAAATCTCGTTGCATTGTTTCTTGGTCTGTTGAAGTAAGTTGCGTAACAGCAATAAGTAATGGACGCGTACCATCTGGCCTAGTTAACCCTTTTAGAGCTGCCTGCATCATTGGAATTGTACCACTTGCATGAAGATTACAAATATCAACATCTAATTTAGATAATACAGCCATTGATTTTTCAACAGTATTAGGTATGTCATGAAGTTTTAAGTCCAAAAAGATTTTATGCCCTCTTTTTTTAAGTTGCCTAACAATTTCAGGCCCTTCGGCATAAAATAATTCCATTCCAATTTTTACAAATGGTTTTCTATCTGTAAATTTATCTAAAAATTCATAAGTACTTTTAGCACTTTCAAAGTCGGCTGCAATGATTACATCTTTACCCATTGTGTGCTCCTCCTATTATGTCTTTTAAGTTATCAATATTATATTTTTCCATCATACAAGGAAGTTCTTCTAAAATATCTTTGCAAGCATAAGGATTAATAAGATTTGCAGACCCTATTTCTACCGCCGTAGCACCTGCTAACATCATCTCTATTACATCCTCCGCAGATGAAACTCCACCAAGTCCAACAACAGGAATATTAACAGCTTCATATACTTGGTAAACCATCCTTAAAGCAACAGGAAAAACAGCTGGTCCAGAATAACCTCCCATTGTATTAGCAATTACACTATTTTTAGTTTTTAAGTCTATTCGCATCCCGAGCAAAGTATTTATTAAACTTATTCCATCCGCTCCAGAATCTTCACAAGCTTTTGCGATAGAAGTTATATCTGTTACATTCGGAGTTAATTTTATAATAACTGGCTTTGTTGTTACTTTTTTTACCGCCTTTACAACTTCTGATGCACTCTTTGGGTTTGTACCAAAACTCATTCCGCCTCCGTGAACGTTAGGGCAACTTATATTTACTTCTAACCAACCTACTTGTTCCTCTGCATCAAGTTTTTCACATGTATAGGCATAATCTTCTACAGAAAACCCGCTTACATTCGCCATAACTTTTTTACTAAAGCAATTTTTAAGTTTTGGAAGTTCTTCTTTTATAACTTTATCAACTCCAGGATTTTGCAAGCCTACAGCATTAATCATTCCTTTAGGGCATTCAGCAATTCTAGGTGTCGGATTTCCAAATCTTTCTTCTTTTGTCGTGCCCTTAAATGAAAATGTGCCTAAACAATTTATATCGTATAAATCTGCAAATTCATATCCATAACCAAAAGTTCCTGAAGCAGGAATTATTGGGTTATCAAGCTCAATTCCACATAAATTAACGCTTAGCTTTCCCATAATATTTCCTCCTTTTCTAGAACTGGTCCATCTTTACAAATACGCTTAAATCCAGTGATTGTTTTACATGAGCATCCCATGCATGCACCAAAACCACATCCCATACGCTCTTCAAAACTAAATTGTCCGCTAGTTTTTGTTGCTTTATAAACTGCCTTTAACATAGGCTCTGGTCCACAACAATAAAAGTATGAATAATCTGTTGGCAAAGCGTCAGTAACAAATCCCTTTGTTCCAATAGTTCCGTCAACGCTAGCAACAAAAACCCTTGCACCTAAATTCTTAAACTCATCTATATAAAAGCTTTCCGCTTTAGAATTAAATCCTAGAACAACTGCTACATCTTTTCCTTCATTAATCAATTCTTTGCAAAGTCTATATAGCGGAGGAATGCCTACGCCACCACCAATTAAAAGAGGTTTATTACCACTTTTTTTAGTATCGTAACCATTTCCTAATCCTGTAAGAATATCTAGCTTTTCGCCTGCTTTCATCTTGCTTAACTGTTCTGTTCCGCTTCCTACAACTTTATAAATAACCACGATTGTCTTTTCATCATAATCACAAACCGAAATAGGCCTTCTTAAATATTTACCTTTAAGTTGTATATTTATAAACTGACCACTAGATTTTATTTCTGAAGTATCACCTAAAAGCACCATTTTATAGATGCTTTCATTTAATGGGATATTAGAAATAATTTCAAAAATACTTTGCTTCATTTTGTTTTCCTTTATGAATCAATTGTTGAAATAGTAAGCGTTGTCTCTTCTAATACATCTAGCAAAACTTTAACTGTATCTAATGATGTAAGTGTTGTTACATTGTTTTCTGTTGCAAGTTGTCTTATTTGTATTCCATCACTTTCTTGCGAGAGCGAACCTATATCTTTTGTATTAATTACGTAAGCTATATGGCCTTGCCTAATAGAATTTGTGATTTCATCTGGATTGTCGCTAATTTTTTTTAGCACACGCGTTCTAATATTATTTTCTTTAAGGAACTTAGCTGTACCAGAAGTTGCTTCGATATTAAATCCAAGGTTGTAAAAACGCCTTATTAGTGGCAATGCTTCGTCTTTATCTTTATTAGCAATTGTAGCAAAAACAGTTCCGTAATTTTGAACATGAGTGCCAGAAGCTTGAAGTGCTTTATAAAGAGCACGATTTAGTTTATCGTCATATCCAATAGCTTCACCAGTAGATTTCATTTCAGGTGAAAGATACGCATCTAAACCTTTAATTTTATTAAATGAAAATACTGGTACTTTTACATAATAGCGTTTCTTTTCTTCTGGATAAATATCGAATATTCCTAATTCTTTTAAGGATTTTCCAAGAATAACTTCTGTAGCAATATCCGCAAGGCTATAACCTGTTGCCTTTGAAAGGAAAGGAACAGTTCTAGATGAACGAGGATTAACTTCGATAATATAAACATCTTCTTTTTCATCAACAATAAATTGAATATTGTAAAGTCCGATTATTCCTATACCAAGTCCTAATTTTTTTGCATATTGCAAAATAATTCCCTTAACTTTATTAGAAATACTAAATGTAGGATATACGCTTATTGAATCTCCCGAGTGGATACCAGTTCTTTCAACAAGTTCCATAATTCCAGGAATAAATACATCTCTTCCGTCGCATATAGCGTCAACTTCAACTTCTTTTCCTTGAATATATTTATCTACTAAAACAGGTTTATCAACATCTACTTCAACGGCAGATTTTAAGTAATGACGAAGTTGCTCTTCATTAGCAACAATCTGCATAGCCCTTCCTCCTAAGACAAATGAAGGACGAACTAAAACTGGATAACCTATTTCATTTGCTGCCTTTACGCCATCTTCAATCTTTGTTACAGCTCTTCCTTTAGGTTGTGGTATTCCTAACTCAAGCAATATTTTTTCAAAGCTATCACGGTTTTCAGCCTTTTCAATAGCATCGCAATCTGTACCAATAATTTTTACGCCTTTTTTCATCAATGGCTCAGCAAGATTAATTGCAGTTTGTCCACCTAGTGAAGCAATAACACCTTCAGGATTTTCATAATCAACAATTGTCATAACGTCTTCAGGTGTTAAAGGCTCAAAGTAAAGCTTATCAGCAGTTGTATAATCCGTCGAAACTGTTTCAGGATTATTATTAATAATAATTGCTTCATAGCCAGCATTTTTTATTGTTTGCACTGCATGTACCGTAGAATAATCAAACTCAACGCCTTGGCCTATACGTATTGGGCCTGCGCCAAGTGTAATGATTTTCTTTTCGTTAGAAAGTCTAGATTCGTTTTTGAATGTATCATCAACTAAATTGATATATGACGAATATAGATATGCAATATATTTTCCAGTATGCAAAGTATCAACCATTCTAAAAATTGGTGTGATCTTATTTTCCTTTCTAAGAGATGCAACTTCATTTTCGGAAACATCCCAAAGATGTGATATATACTTATCAGAAAATCCAAGAACTTTCGCGCCTTTAAGGGTATTAATATCTTCTTTGTTTTCAGAAAGCAATTTTTCCATATCAACAATTTTCTTAATAGATTCTAGGAACAACTGTGTAATCATTGTTACCTCATGAATATTTGATATGCTTTCATCTCTTCTCAAAAGTTCAGCAATAGCATAAAGATTATCCGACTTAAATTCCTTTAAGTACTCATAAATTTCATCTGTTTTCATATCATCAAATTTAGATAAGTACAGATGAGAAACTCCTGTTTCTAGTGAGCGAACAGATTTTAAGATACACTCTTCTAGCGTAGATCCTATTCCCATAACTTCGCCAGTAGCTTTCATCTGCGTACCTAAAATATTTGTTGCATCCTTAAACTTATCAAATGGAAAACGCGGAAATTTAGCAACGATATAATCTAGTGTTGGCTCATTAGAAGCATTTCCTCCAGCAACTTCAATTTCATCTAAAGACATACCTAAAGCAATTTTTGCTGTTACTCTAGCAATTGGATAACCACTCGCTTTTGAAGCAAGTGCTGACGAACGAGAAACTCTAGGATTTACTTCTATCAAATAATATTCGCTCGTCGTTGGATGAAGTGCAAATTGTACATTGCATCCACCAGATATTTTTAATTCGCGAATTATTTTAATTGCGCTATCATTTAGCATTTTTTTGTCTTTATCTGAAAGAGAAAGAATCGGAGCAACTACTGCAGAATCTCCTGTATGAACTCCAACAGGATCAATGTTTTCCATTCCACAAATAGTAATTGCATTATCTAGCGAATCTCGCATAACTTCGAATTCTATTTCTTTGTAGCCTTTTACGCTCTTTTCAATAAGTACTTGGTTAACTGGTGATAGCTTAAAAGCATTAATACCGATTTCTTCTAATTCTTTTTCATTTTCAGCAAAACCTCCTCCGGTTCCACCTAAAGTAAACGCCGGACGAAGAACTACTGGATATCCAATGCGTTTAGCTGCTTCTTTAGCTTCTTCAAGATTGTAGGTGATTTCAGAAGGAATAACTGGCTCTCCAATTGACTCACACATTTCCTTAAAAAGTTCACGGTCCTCAGCCCTTTCAATACTTTCACCGCTTGTACCTAAAAGTTCTACATCACACTCTTTTAAAATACCTTTCTTTTCTAACTGCATAGCAAGATTTAATCCTGTTTGTCCACCAATTCCAGGAACAATTGCGTCAGGTCTTTCATATCTTAATATTTTAGCAACATATTCTAACGTCAAAGGCTCCATATAAA
The DNA here is from genome assembly GCA_045599965.1 of Lachnospiraceae bacterium. GTDB lineage: Bacteria > Bacillota > Clostridia > Lachnospirales > Lachnospiraceae > RGIG5612. The sequence continues at coordinate 25,420 of JAZRXA010000038.1, forward strand.
CCTTATCTGCAATAGTTGTATCTGTCATTATTGTTGCAGGATTAGAATTGCACAAAATTACTTTGTATCCTTCTTCCTTCAGTGCTAAACATGCCTGAGTTCCTGCATAATCAAACTCAGCAGCTTGGCCAATAACAATAGGTCCTGAGCCAATAATCAAAACCTTTTTAATATCTGTCCTTTTAGCCATTTTATTTTCCTCCGTAAACTATCTTGCTATTACAAACAGTTAAAACACATTTCCCAAAAACTTTCATATCTTCAAAAGGCGTTGACCTTCCTTTTGACAAAAAGTTATTTGGGTCTATTTTATATTCTTCATCTAATTCCCAAATACTAAAATCTTCTCTTAGTGGGATATTAAAGCGTTTTCTAGGATTAATGCATAAAAGCTTAATTAAATCTTCTATGCTAATTATATTTTCTTTTACTAAATAAGTGTATAAAAGTGGAAAAGCTGTTTCTATACCAACAATTCCAAAAGCACTTTCCTTTAATCCCTTACTTTTTTCTTCTATGCTATGCGGCGCATGATCCGTTGCAATCATATCTATTGTACCGTCTTTTATTCCTTCAATTAAGGCAAGTCTATCTTCCTTCGTTCTTAGCGGAGGATTCATCTTATATTTACCGTTTTCTTGTAAATATCCATCATCTAACAAAAGATAATGCGGCGCTGTTTCACAAGATATATTTACGCCATCTTTTTTCGCTTTGCGTATTAACTCAACGCTTTCTTTACATGAAATATGGCACACGTGATAAGCACACTTTGTCTCTTTAGCAAGTTTAATATCTCTTTTAATTTGTCCCCATTCGCTTTCGCTACAAATTCCGATATGTCCGTGCGCCTTTGCATAATTTCCATCATGAATATATCCACCACAAAGCAAAGAATTATCTTCACAATGAGCTACAATAATTTTGCCTAGTTCTTTAGCTTTTAACATAGCTTTACGCATAAGTTCTTCAGATTGCACACCTTTTCCATCATCTGAAAAAGCAATTACTTCATTCGCCAAAGAATCTAAGTCTGCTAGGGTTTTTCCTTGCTGACCTATAGTTATTGCGCCATAAGGATATACATCTATTACGGCAGTATTTTTAATACTATTTATTTGTACATCTAAAGATTCTTTGCTATCTGGCACAGGATTTAAGTTTGGCATAGTGCAAACCGCCGTGTAGCCACCTTTAGATGCCGCTTTAGTGCCAGTTTCTATAGTTTCTTTATATAAAAAACCGGGATCACGAAAATGTACATGAACATCGCAAAATCCCGGAAATACGTAATAGATTTTATCATTGGAAAGTAAGGACAATACTGAATCATCAAGATGAAAATCACTAGGAAAACTATCTTTTGTATAAAAATTAATAAAGTCTTTTTTGTTCATAATAAAAACCTTGCCGATATAGGCAAGGCAACATACACAAAACAGATATTACTGCTATTATTTCTATGTAACTTATTATCTTGCCGATATCTCGTATCGATTTAAAGATTATAATTATTCTACTATCAAGAGAATATGATGTCAAGATTGGCTACACCATCTTGTTTGCTTCTTCAACGATTTTTTCATCAAAACCGTAGGATTTAAGAAGTTTTATCGCATTCGTAGAATTAGAAGGTCCCTCTTTAAGCTTGTAGTCAAAAAGAACATTGTCCCCTTCTATATGCTCGGAAAAATGGAAGTTTTCCATATCATTTTCTAAAGCCATAGTTAACTCTATATCATGCGTAGCAGCAAATACTAAAGCATTCTTATTTGAAAGAGCTTTAAGAATTTGCGTAGAAGCTGCAATTCTCTCTTTTGTATTTGTTCCTCTTAAAACTTCGTCTATAAAGCAAAGAACAGCTTCATTGTTTTCGTCACATGCATCGAAAATTCTTTTTAGAGATTTTATTTCCACAATAAAATAGCTTTCTTCTTTTAAGAGATTATCTGCTAGTGCCATTGATGAAAATACATTAAAGTAGGTCGTTTTATATTCAGATGCAAACACAGTGTAAATTGTTTGCGCAAATATTTGGTTGATAGCTATCGACTTTAAGAAAGTAGACTTTCCTGATGCATTAGATCCAGTAAGCAAAATTGACTTATTAGTTTCTAGCGAATTAGTAACTGGAACTTTTACTAACGGATGAGCTAAATCCTTAAACGAAATTTCTTTTTTAGGCTCAAATATTGGAAGTGTATATTTTTTATCTTTTCTATACTTGGCAATACACATAGTAGTTTCTATTTCGCCTAATGTATTGTAAAGAGTCTTTATATCTTCAAAATGCGCTGATGTATGCTTTTTCATACTATTAAACTTCATTAAATCAATATGAAAAATCATGCGTGCATAATCTAAAATTACATCGACAATTGAACCTGCGACACTATTAGTAATTAGCCAACTGCCTCGACGCTCTGGCGTAAAAGTTTTAACAGCACTTTTTAGTTTTTCTACATCTTCATTAAATTCATCCGGTAATTTTTCTTTAGAAATTTTATCAGCACAAACAACCATGCTAACTAAATACTTAATGCAATTAAAGTACGCTTCTATTTCCGATCTAAATTTAAAGTAAAGAATAATATTAAGTGCAATCATAACTACCAAAGCAATAATTCCGATTGCGGGTTTAACGAAAATAAGCGCAATCGAAATAAGTAAAAGCACTATTAAAATAATATGCTTTACATTACTTTGATTTTTTATTTCATTAAGCTTGAAAATATAATCTAAGAAAGAATACTTCTTTGTCTTACCAAGATTTTTATAGATTTTTTCAAGTCGGCTAAGCGCCTTTGGATTATTTTCAAAATATGTTGTCTTTTTATTTCTATCAATAAGAATATCTTCATCTGTTTCAAGTGTTTGCAAAACATTAAGCAAATATTCACTGCCTACAGATGAAGAGGCGAGGTTTATACGATTATAAACCTCGTCCATATTTAAATCATTCCATGTAATTGAATCAACCTTAAATTTATTCATTTCTCCAATTTGAAAGAACAACATTTGTAACTCTTGGTCCTACAGGTTCTTCTACTATAGGCTCAGGTTCTGGCTCTGGCTCTGGTTCTGGTTTTTCATCAGGTTCTGGTTCTTCCTCAGGCTCTGACTCTGGCTTTGGTTCTTCCTCAGGCTCTGGTTCTTCTTCAGGCTCTGACTCTGGTTTTTCCTCAGGCTCTTCCTCTGCTGTTTCTTCCTCTGGTACCTCTTCTATTTCTTCTTCGTTTTCTTCGAAGTCTTCATCTTCATCATAGTCTTCGTCATCGTAATTTTCTTGTAATTCTTCCTCATCATATTTTCTAAATCTAAACTTAGTTTCTTCGCCCAAGAATAATCTTACGATATTACTTCTGTGCGTAATAATTGCAAGAACTACTAACAATGCCATGATTATTGAAGTTTCTGCCTTATACGTACTATTAACATAAGTTACATTAATAAGCATGCTAAGCATAAATGTAATAAGTTCAAATATCATTGTTAGCAATGACGCAAGTGAAACATATCTAGATATAATCAAAACAATAAAGAAAACTAATACTCCAACGATAATGTATTGCCATTGTAAGAAGCATGCAATAATGGCAAATGAACATGCAATTCCTTTTCCGCCCTTAAATCTAAGATATAATGGAAAATCATGTCCTAAAACAACACCAAGTCCCGTATAAAGAACGATTGTATAATGTGGAATATCATAACCTAATGTATTTGTAAGTATGTAGCAAGCAAGATAGAGTGCGATAACAGTTTTTAATATATCGCAAAAAAGTGTAAGTAATCCCCAAGGGGCTCCCATAACACGCCATGTGTTAGTAGCTCCAGTATTACCACTTCCTAAGTGCTTAATATCTACTTTTTTAATTTTTGAAAAATAAAATCCGGATTGAATAAGACCAAATAAATATCCGCTAGCTATACAAATTAATAATGCAATTCTTTCAGGTGTAAAAAACATTTTTATTCCCTATTTATCCTTTTCTTTTCGTTCTCTAACAAAAAACTTAAGTGGTGTTCCTTCAAAGCCAAAGGCTTCTCTAATTTTATTCTCAAGATAACGCAAATATGAAAAATGCATTAATTCTTTATCATTAACAAAGATAACAAATGTTGGTGGTTTAACTGCAACTTGGGTAACATAGAAAATCTTTAAGCGTTTACCCTTATCTGAAGGTGGCTGATTAAGTGCAGTTGCCTCACTAACTATTTCATTAATAACACCCGTTTGAATTCGTCTAGAATGATTTTCTACAACGACATCTATGAGGTCAAAAAGTTTGTCAATTCTTTGGCCAGTCTTTGCTGAAATAAATAATAATCTGGCATATGGCATAAACGAAAGAACCTGACGAATCTTCTCAGTATATTTATATATCGTTTTGTCATCTTTTTCAATAGCATCCCACTTATTTACTGCAATAATTACACCTTTTCCGCGTTCATGAGCTATTCCAGCTATCTTAGCGTCCTGCTCCGTTACTCCTTCTTCTGCAGAAATAACTAAAATTACAACATCCGCCTTCTCTACAGCGCTAACAGCTCGTACGATGCTATACTTTTCAAGTTCCTCTTTAATTTTTGACTTTCTTCTAAGTCCAGCAGTGTCAATAAAAACATATTCTTTATCATCATGTGTGATAATTGTATCTATTGCATCTCTTGTCGTGCCAGGAATATCAGAAACTAAAACTCTGTTTTCTCCTAAAAGTGCATTAACAAGTGAACTTTTTCCTACATTAGGTTTTCCTATAACCGCAACATGCGGACGAAGATCATCTTCTTCTGTATCATCTACCGGCTCAAAATACTTAATTACTTCATCTAAAAGTTCGCCAAATCCTAATTTTGAAGATGCTGAAATAGGAATAGGATCGCCAAGTCCTAAATTATAAAATTCATAAACGTCTGGCATTAGCTTCTTAAAGTCATCAACTTTATTAACGGCAAGAACGATAGGTTTTGCGCTTCTTCTAAGCATATCTGCAACCTTGTCATCGCTGTCTACTAAGCCTTGTCTAACATCTGTTATGAAAATAATTACGTCAGCAGTATCTATTGCTATTTGAGCTTGTGCTCTCATCTGTGAAAGAATTACATCGCTGCTATCTGGCTCAATACCACCTGTATCAACTAGAGTAAATTCACGGTCAAGCCAACTAACATCAGCAAAAATTCTATCTCTAGTTACACCCGGTGTGTCTTTTACAATAGCAATATTATCGCCGGCTAATGCATTAAAAAGTGTGCTTTTTCCAACATTAGGCCTGCCAACAATTGCCACCATCGGCTTGCTCATAAATCTGTCTCCTAAAATCATTATCAGGCTTTCCTATTATCGCATTCAACAGCGAATAGCCTGAAATATTAACTATAGTTACTTTAACGCCTAACTCTTTTTCAAGTTCTAATTTAGTTACATCATCAAGTAAATATTCTTCGCCATACCTAAACATGTTTACCGGAAGAAGAATTTCATCTCCTAAATCTATGTCTTTAAGTTGGGCTAAAATATCTTGGCCACAAACCAAACCCGAAACAGTTATTTGCTCTCCAAAGAAATTATTTTTTATTGCGATACAATTAAATTTATTGTTAATTGATAAATTATTTTCTTCTAGCATTTTAGATGTTTCGTTTAGCATTTCCTTTATCGAGTCCGCGCTAAGCACTCCAGTAACTACAGTGAAGTTTCTGTTACTTACCACTTCATTTTTCTCAATAAAAGAATCAAGAGCATCCGCAAATTCTTCTTTTAAGAGTCTTAACATTCCAACTCCGTTTTCGAGTTGTAAATATCCATCATACTTTTCTTCGCTTGGAAGCATACGTCCTGCTAGAAGGTAGAACTCATCGCTAGCATGAATAAAATTTATACCATGCTTATTATATATTTTTTCTTGTTCTTTTTCTACTAAATCAATAACTTTTATTGCATCTTCTTTTGTAATTGGCTCAAGATTAAAAAGGCCATCTCTATATTTCGTAAGTCCAACAGGAACTATCGATACGCTTTGCATGTTCGGAACATATTTTTCTAAATCACTAAGCGTTCTTTCTAACTCTGCGCCATCATTTATTCCTTTGCAAAGAACAATTTGTCCATTCATCTTTACGCCAGCTTCATTTAATTTATCAATATACTTTAATACATCGCCAGCAAAGCGATTTCCTAGCATTTTGCATCTTAATTCTGGATTAGTTGTATGGATTGAAATATTAATAGGCTCCATATGATATCTAATAATTCTATCGATATCAGCCTCGCTCATATTTGTAAGTGTTACATAATTTCCTTGCAAAAAAGAAAGACGAGAATCATCATCTTTAAAATAAAGTGTATCTCGCATTCCTTTTGGCATTTGGTCAATAAAGCAAAAGATACATTTATTTGCGCATGAATGATATTCGTCCATCAATGAATTATCAAAGATAAGACCTATGTCTTCAGAAAAATCTTTTTCTATTTCGTAAAAATCAATATTTCCGTCTTCATCTTCAATTTCAAATTCGATATATTCATCATTAATTAAAAACTGATAATCAAAAATATCCCTGACAGTTTCACCATTAACTGTCAAGAGATATTGATTAACTTTGATTTCTAATTCATCTGCAATTGAATCCGGTACGATACCGCAAATCTTATGCTTCTTCATTAATTATTCGTTCCAATTGTGATAAACTTCTTGAACATCATCATCTTCATCAAGATAGTCAAGAATTCTATTTAAGTTCTTTATGTCATCTTCGTTTGTAAGTTCAACATAATTTTGAGGAATCATAGAAACTTCAGCTTGAAGCATTGGAATATTCTCTGCTTCTAAAGCTTCTCTTACCGCACCGAAATCTTCTGGAGATGTAAGAATTGTATAAGATTCTTCATCTTCTTCAAAATCTTCTGCGCCAGCATCTAAAGCAATCATCATTAAATCGTCAGCTTCTTTTTCGCACTCTTCTTTGTCGATTATAATTTGACCTTTCTTATCAAACATATATGAAACGCAACCAGGTGTACCAACGTTACCATTTCCTTTAGAAAAAGCACACTTAACATTGGCTGCTGTACGGTTTTTATTATCTGTTAATGTATCAACTATAATAGCGATTCCAGAAGGTCCATATCCTTCATAAGTAATTACTTCGTAATTTACAGCACTACCTTCGCCAGCGGCCTTCTTGATACCTCTTTCAATTGTATCATTAGGCATGTTATTAGCTTTAGCTTTAGCAATAACATCACGAAGTTTTGAGTTGTTATTTGGATCAGCTCCGCCTTCTCTTACTGCAATCGCAATTTCTTTTCCAATTATTGTAAAAATTTTACCTTTTGCTGCATCATTTTTTTCTTTTTTGTGTTTAATGTTTGCAAACTTTGAATGTCCTGACATAATAACTCCTCTATTTTAATATTATTTTTTATCTCTGCTCATAGTAAATGAAAGTTCTAAAAGTGAATCTAAAAGGTGCACGTTCTTAACTATTGCATCAGCAGGAAGTGGCAAATCTATTGGGGCAAAATTCCAAAAGCTTCTAAGTCCTTGGAAATATAAAAGTTTTGCAACCTCAACAGCCTCTTTAGCTGGCAAAGCTAAAACAGCAATATCAACAGGGTTTTCTATAACGAAGTTTTCAAGTTTATCCAACTTTCTAATAGGGATTTTATTAATTGTCTTTCCACAAATTTTTTCATCAACGTCAAACATTGAAATGAAACTAAATCCTTGATCTACAAAACCTTGATATCTAGCAATAGCGCGGCCTAAATTTCCAGCACCAACAATTATAATATTGTGTACCTTTTCTACACCTAATATTTTTCCGATTTCTTTGTACAAAAGCTCAACATTATATCCGTAACCTTGCTGTCCAAAATCTCCAAAATGATTTAAGTCCTGCCTAATTTGTGAGGCAGTTGCATTCATCCTTTTGGAAAGTTCATTAGACGAAATACGCTCGCAACCTTCTTCTAGCAAATCATGAAGATAACGATAATATCTCGGCAATCTCGATATAACAGCTTTTGGAATTTCTTTTTTACTATTCATAGAATATATATTATAAAGCACTGAAAATCCTTGTCAATGCTAATTAGTAGAAAACTTAACAATCTTTTTTGAGGGATTATTTTATAAAATCTTTAATGATGTCGGCAGTTTTTTCGATCTGCTTTGATGCCTTAAAAGATGTCTTCGTATCGCCTTTAAGCAAAGCAGTATCTGCAAACGCAGTATGATTTCCACCTTTGATTTCTTTATAGATAGTATCTTTTGGAAGATTAGTTTTCGCTTTTTCGTAACGGTCTAAGTCTAAAATAGAATCATTCGTTCCAACAATAGAAAGAACCTTTATACCTGTATCTGAAATATCCGTTTTTACGCTTCCACCTAATAAAATAAGCCCTTTAATTTTTTTATGTCCCTTCGCATATCTAGCTGCCATTTCGCATGCATCGGAATGTGCAACTAAATACCAGTCAGTAACCCACTTAAACTTATTTACTATTTGGTCTGCTCCATCTAAGTTCAAAATAGGCAGACTTCCTAGTGCCTTAGGAAGGAAAGTATCATATCCAAAGTTAGCAAGGTTGGCCATCAATGGAAGATAGCATTGACCATTTATATGCTCGCCTGTATAAAAAATAATTCCAACATTGTAGAATTCATCAATTGTTTCTTGGTCTCTTACAGTAATCCTATTATCTGTTTCTGATATAGGAAAAGTTGTAAGTTCTTGGTATTCCTCAATTGTATGAAGTGGCACATGCTCATCATCAATATAAAGTTTAATGCCTGCAGCAATAACAACGATTACCAAAACAATCGCTAACAGCACATAACTTTTTTTAGATTTTTTCTTATTATCCTTCTCCATCAATCAAAATCCTTTAAGACTTGCAACAAATGTGCAATAGGAAGACCTACTACAGTAAAATAATCGCCTTCAACTTTTTTTACTATAAATGCACCAAGACCTTGCACGCCATAAGCTCCTGCTTTATCCATAGGATCGCCTGTTTCAATATAGGCATTAATTTCTTCATCAGTTACATCATAAAAAGTAACTTTCGTTTCTTCAAAAAATGTTTCGCACTTTTCACTTAAACTATCTATAACACTAACGCCAGTATAAACTATATGAGTTTTTCCAGACATCCTCTTAAGCATATCAAAGGCTTCTTCTTTAGATTTAGGTTTTCCTAAAATCTCGCCTTCAAAAAGAACTGTTGTATCAGAGCCAATAACTATATGGCTTACACCTGGGTCAAGTTCTTTTACTTTCGCCACTATATCATTCGCTTTAATAAAAGAAAGTTTACAAACCATGTCAGAAGCTGAATCAAAATCAATATTCTCATCACAATCAGATGGCATAATATCGAAATCAATATCAACTAATTTTAATATTTCTTTTCTTCTAGGCGATTGACTCGCCAAAACAATCTTTTTCATGCCCTTAATTTTAACATCTGCAATATATAAAATCAAAGACATCCTCATCGCCAATCCCTTCCCACACAAATTGCAGGTTTGTAAGGGTCATGGGCGGTGGATTGGTGGATAATCAAAGATAATCCACCAAACACACCGCCTCTACTACTATCTCCCATTGCGTCGCCTACCGGCGCCGCTTCGCTGGCTAACGCCAGCTCCATATATGAGACCAAAATAAAAATCATAAATAAAATTGCAGAAAACCGTTAAAATCCTGCAAAAATAATTAAAGAAATTTTTTAATATCCTGAGGCAGCAGGCGGACGAAGATGTTTTGGCGAACGAAAGACAGCTGCCGTAAATAGCGAAGCAAGGTGCGCGCCCATCTTTAGCGCTGGCACCGCTAGCTTCGCGTTTCAATAATAAAATACAAACCTATTTTAAAAAAATATTTTTACCGAAAAAGGGGGCATTGGTACCCGATAAGCGG
>JAZRXA010000039.1:0-1520 GCA_045599965.1 Lachnospiraceae bacterium
AACAGTCATGTTTACGACATCTCCTGTCTCCACGCCTTCCAACTCGACTAGGACACTCTGTTGTTTACCATTATAAGTGAACACATCTCCTGTCCATTTTGCCGTCAACTCTTTTGCTGTGATTACCCATGCGTGGGTGGAATCTCCTGTCAACTTGTAGTTGCTGTTGTTGATGTCCAAAATTCTTGCTGTGTAATCGTTGACATTGGTTGCTGAATCCTCAGACATTGCAAGCGTTACCGTCTCGCTTCCTACCAATCCATTGATGGTTGCCTTGATACCCAGCTTCAATGAATTGTAGATAAGTGTGTCTTCAGACCAGGTTGCTGTTACTGCCTTTGGATTGATGCTGAAGGTGTCTTTACCGTCACTTAGCGTGAAGTTGCCTCCCTCCACGTTCGTGATGACTACCAATGCGCTGTCGCTCGCGTTCTTGTTATCCTTGTAGCTCACCTCGTACTCCGTGGTTGGGATGGTGTCTCCGGCAATCACGATTGCGATGGCTGGCTCCTGGTTGTCTCCGTTATAAGTGTAGGTGCTGTCGTCATCCAAGTAGACGATCACGTACTCGCCGGCTTGTGGATTTTCTGGGTCAGCTGCTGGGGTGAGTGCCTGGCTGCTAATCTTCCATGTATGAGTCGAATCGCCAGTGAACTTGTAGTTGCTGTTGTCTATGCTTAACACTTTTGCAACGTAGGTGTTAACATCGGTTGCTGCCGTGTCTTGAACAGTCATGTTTACGACATCTCCTGTCTCCACGCCTTCCAACTCGACTAGGACACTCTGTTGTTTACCATTATAAGTGAACACATCTCCTGTCCATTTTGCCGTCAACTCTTTTGCTGTGATTACCCATGCGTGAGTGGAATCTCCTGTCAACTTGTAGTTGCTGTTGTTGATGTCCAAAATTCTTGCTGTGTAATCGTTGACATTGGTTGCTGAATCCTCAGACATTGTAAGCGTTACCGTCTCGCTTCCTACCAATCCATTGATGGTTGCCTTGATACCCTGTTCTAATGAATTGTAGATAAGTGTGTCTTCAGACCAGGTTGCTGTTACTGCCTTTGGATTGATGCTGAAGGTGTCTTTACCGTCACTTAGCGTGTAGTTGCCTCCCTCCACGTTCGTGATGACTACCAATGCGCTGTCGCTCGCGTTCTTGTTATCCTTGTAGCTTACCTCGTACTCCGTAGCCGGGATTGTGTCTCCGTCAACCACGATTGCGATGGCTGGCTCTTGGTTGTCTCCGTTGTAAGTGTAGGTGCTGTCGTCATCCAAGTAGACGATCACGTACTCGCCGGCTTGCGGATTTTCTGGGTCTACTGCTGGGGTGAGTGCCTGGCTGCTAATCTTCCATGTATGAGTCGAATCGCCAGTGAGCTTGTAGTTGCTGTTGTCTATGCTTAACACTTTTGCAACGTAGGTGTTAACATCGGTTGCTGCCGTGTCTTGAACAGTCATGTTTACGACATCTCCTGTCTCCACGCCTTCCAACTCGACTAGGACACTCTGTTGTTTAC
>JAZRXA010000040.1:0-3834 GCA_045599965.1 Lachnospiraceae bacterium
TATAGTTGAATTAATCATCGTTTTTAAGCGATAAAAAATAAAATCAGAGAGGAACTCCATTAAAAATGTAAAATTGGCTTTAAAACATCGACTTCCTCTCCGATTTTCTTTATAAATATTGAATTAGACTGATTTTGAAGAAAAAATAACGAAAGAGTTTTGACAATATCAACCACTAATGCTATATTTTATGTATTAAAGGGATGCCTTCCTGGTCGCTTGAGACTGGGTGTGCGGGAAACGTAGAGCCATCCTTTTTTATTGCAATCTTGCCGACAGTGCAAGATTCAATATAATTCAAAAGAATCTCACCATTGTAATAATAGTCAATAAATATGTTCTAAAAATTCTTAAAGTTCTTTTATTGATTCCGATTAAAAAGCGATTAGGTGAATAAGGTGTTTAGGCACTTTTATGCCTTTACATAAAACTCACGATTGGCTCTAAATCTTAAATCAGGATTAAGTCTATCAATTAATTCATGAAGATATTTATCTTGATTTTTCTTATCTTTGGCATCTTCTAAAAATCGTTTATTAACAACCTGATATGTTTTTTATTGCTGAACCCTTGCTACCACTTCTTGCATCTTTTTTAGTACAAAATCAAAATATGTTAAAAAATAAGGTAAATGCATTGGCTCAAATATTCGCATGCGCATCAATGCCTGATTAATAATGTCCTGTTCTATTTTACCTTGAATTGCAAGTTGCAATATGCTGTTTTTTAGTTCTTGCGATGTCACTTGAGGCTATCCTCCTCTTCAATTTTACCTCGTTCCTCTTCAATATACCTCTGAAGTTCCTCTTCAGTAGGTAATGTTAACTGATATTTTGAAGCAAAAACCTGGTGACTGTCATTTAGAATGGAATATCTTGCGATTGCTTTGTTTTTTTCAGAACAAAGTATAATTCCTATTGTTGGATTGTCATCGTCACCTTTTTGCATATCATCAAAAATTTTTACATAAGAATCCATCTGTCCAATATCTTGATGTGTTAGCTTTCCAGTTTTTAAATCAATCAATACAAAGCATTTAAGCACATAATTGTAAAATACCAAATCAATGTAAAAATGTTCTCCATCAAGATCTATGTGTTTCTGCCTTGCAACAAAGGAAAACCCTCTGCCAAGTTCAAGCAAAAATTTTTGTAATTTATCAATCAAAGCATGTTCTAGTTCTTTTTCGTGAAAATCAGTAGAATCTTCAAGCCCAATAAATTCAAGCACATATGGATCATGGATTATATCTTCTGGCTTTTTTGAAGGCTCAATGGTAGTGATATCATCTTTAATATTCTCCGGATTTTGACTTGCAAGAAGTCTTTCATAATAAAAACTGTTTATCTGTCTTTCGAGTTGCCTAGAACTCCAGTTAGCCTTGACACACTCTTCAAGATAGAATTCACGAGCTTCTTCTTTTGGAACTCGCATTAGCATTCTATATTGAGTCCAGTTCAATTCGCTACGCAGTGCGTTGCAATTTTGGAAAGTAATATAAAATTGGCGCATATTACGAAGATTTGCTTCTGTAAATCCTTTTCCGTATTCAGCAGTCAATTTTTCTGATATCGCTTTAAGTATACCCTTTCCGTATGCACCGCGTTCACTTTCTCCACATTCCTTAAAAAGTATTTTTCCGATGTTCCAATAAGCCAACACCATAGCAGAATTAGCTGTGGAATAAACCTTTTCACGAGCTTTGTCTAAAATGTCTTTTATATCTGCATAAAACGATAAATCCATCAAATCATCCATAAGTAATTTTTCTCCAAGTGCATCTTTACAACTATCAGTTTTATTTAATTTCATACATACCTCTTTCCGGCAGAGCAAATTTCTGCGCAACTCAAAAAGAATCACGTCTGCCTAATAAAAATAATTTGAAATTTTGGCAGAAACTGCCAGATTTGAGCGAGTCGCTCAATGCACGATTGTGCTCTACTAATATACATCGAAGGCGACGATATTGCAAATGAAACTGATGGGAAGTCCAAAAAAGTGGTTGCTGTCGGATGGGAAATCCAATAAGTGCACGAAGGCAGATGGAAAATCCCTCTTCTGAAGCAATTTGAAATTTTTAGGGGGATTTGTAATCCGATTTTACAATCAAAATTCGGCTATCCGCCCGCCTTTATAATTCTGTAGTTTGTTTTTCAAGAACGTATTCATCGCAAACTATCTTTAACATTGGCACATCTCTGTGACAAAATAGCCACGTTCTATCGTCCTCGCCTTTAATTATCGTATCAATAAAAGCCTGCTTTGGAAGTTCGAAGTCTTCAAAGTTTTCAATCCCAACAACTTTAATCCTAAGCTCATTTATAAGCTCGCAAAAATCGATTTGTGGAATATTAAAAAGAACTTTCTTGGTCATCTCTTCCGTAGCATATCTTTTAGCCTCAAGATAATATTCGTCCGCTTCTTTTTTGAGCTTAATATCAAGTCCGACACTTTTCGAAAGCAATATTCCTATAAATGCAGGATCCGGTCGCGAAATTGAATCCATAAAAAAGTCTTCTGGTAGCTTGTCCTTTGCTCTATCAAGTGCTTCGCAAATCCTGTTATGAACTGTTTGATCTCCATAATTAGCATCTTCAAACATTCTGCAATCAATCGCATATTTAGCCTCGTAATAATAGAAATATGCAGTTTCAATGTCTTGTTCTACTCCGCATCCACGCTCATATAGACCACCAACTCTTAAGGCAACATCCGCAAACTTGCATCCCTTTACTTCATTACTAAAGTTATCTTTATTTTCGTCATAAATATTCATAATTATTTTGGCGCCAGCCTTCTCACTCTTTGGAACGCCTTTGCCACTAATAAACATATCGGCACATTTATACATAGACTCAAAAACTCCATGTGCTGCGCCAACAGCAAAATACTTAAAAGCTTTATCATATTCCGGTTGCCCATCATTGCATCTTCCATAATAATAAATATATCCAAGCGAATTATAGACAAATGCATCGTCATCGCCTTTAAGCTCAATAAGTTTTAAGAAGCAGTCTCTTGCTGCGTCCCAATTACACTCGAATACACTATCACCACCATACGAGCCATATCCCTTTGCATACAACGCTATAGGCCAATTTTTATTAACGCCTTCTTCAACATACTCTTTATATTTTTCAGCATCCTCAGTAGACGCTTCAGCTAGCGATTCTTCATTCTCATAAAATTTTCTAATAAATTCTTGTTTGATTTCCTCTTCGGAAAAAACAGGATTATCTCTCATCGCAGGAACCTCCTTGACGATTTTAAAGTTATTCAAATATTATATGCAAATTATACATCTATTTCCTTACAGTTCACAATATGCTGATTTGAAATGTCGAAAAATACCGTCATCTATAAATTCATTTGAAATCAAACTACTAATATAGTATTATAGGTATTGTCAATAAAATACGTTCAGAAAATTCTAAAAGTTCTTTTATTGATTCCGAGAAAAAGCGATAAGAAAATTCATTGATACTATCTATCATAAAAAAATGACCGCCCTTCCCAAATAAGCGGTCACTTTGACAAATATTTGGGCTAACCGTCTATCGGTAGCTCCTTTTTATTATTCTATTCTACACAATTCCCATTTATTTGCAAACGGTAGATAGTCGGCGACTTTGGCTCGGTTGATGATGTATGGGGTTCCAGTTGTAGTATTTTCGCTCGTGAAAAAGTAATCCCTTACACTTTTTCGATTACTGCGAAGTCTTCCTCTTTACCTGAATCTAAGATTGATAAGAGTCTGTTTGCAGGACCCGTTGGGTGAATTCTTCCCCGTTCCCAAGCTTCTACTGTTTTGATTGAAACTCCCATATAACA
>JAZRXA010000041.1:0-1394 GCA_045599965.1 Lachnospiraceae bacterium
TGGGACTGAGATACTGCCCAGACTCCTACGGGAGGCTGCAGTCGAGGATCATTTGCAATGGGCGAAAGCCTGACAATGCGACGCTGCGTGGAGGATGAAGGCCTTCGGGTTGTAAACTCCTGTCATAAGGGAACAGGCGAGAGGTGCTAATACCACCTTAAGTTGAGTGTACTTTAAGAGGAATTGGCGGCTAACTCTGTGCCAGCAGCCGCGGTAATACAGAGGCCAAGAGCGTTGTTCGGATTTACTGGGCGTAAAGGGCGCGTAGGTGGCGAGGCGTGTCAAGTGTGAAAGCTCCGGGCTCAACCCGGAAAGTGCGCTTGAAACTACCTTGCTTGAGTGCGGAAGAGGGAATCGGAATATAGGGTGTAGCGGTGAAATGCGTTGATATCCTATAGAACACCGGAGGCGAAGGCGGATTCCTTGTACGTTACTGACACTGAGGCGCGAAAGTCGGGGGAGCAAACAGGATTAGATACCCTGGTAGTCCCGACCTTAAACGGTGCACACTAGGGGTGGGTTCTATTCACCGAATCCGTCCCTTAGCTAACGCGTTAAGTGTGCCGCCTGGGGAGTACGGTCGCAAGACTAAAACTCAAAGAAATTGACGGGGGCCCGCACAAGCAGAGGAGCATGTGGCTTAATTCGATGCAACGCGAAGAACCTTACCTGGATTTGACATATACTTGCACGGTCTATGAAAGTAGGCCTCCTTCGAGGGTAGTATACAGGTGCTGCATGGCTGTCGTCAGTTCGTGCCGTGAGGTGTTTGGTTAAGTCCACCAACGAACGCAACCCCTTTGTGATGTTGCCAGCGGGTAAAGCCGGGAACTCGTCACATACTGCCTATTCACATAGGAGGAAGGTGGGGATGACGTCAAGTCAGTATGGCCCTTACATCCAGGGCTGCACACGTGCTACAATGGCGTATACAGAGCGAAGCGAGACCGCGAGGTGGAGCCAATCGCATAGAGTACGCCTCAGTTCAGATTGGGGTCTGCAACCCGACCCCATGAAGTCGGATTTGCTAGTAACGGCGCATCAGCTACGACGCCGTGAATGCGTTCCCGGGCCTTGTACACACCGCCCGTCACATCATGAAAGCCGTCTGCACCCGAAGCCTGGCGCTAGGTCAGTCTAAGGTGTGGGTGGTGATTGGGATGAAGTCGTAACAAGGTAGCCGTAGGGGAACCTGCGGCTGGATCACCTCCTTTCTAAGGAGCACGGCCCCGAGCAATCGGGCGCCCAGGCCTATGAGCGGGACCGAGTCCCGCCCTTGTACACATAGCGTGACGAAAGACGGTGCCGGTCCACCAGCGACCGGACCCAGCGCCCCGTTCCCTGCTTCCATGTCCACCCCGGCCGGACCGAGCCCCCTCCGCACCGAAGGCGCG
>JAZRXA010000042.1:0-78137 GCA_045599965.1 Lachnospiraceae bacterium
TGCCCATCTAAACTAGAATCAATACAATCATTGTTAGATAAAACATTAAAGAAAACATCATACTTAGAAACAATAGAAAATCTTGCTACACTTAAAGCAGATTTAGAACGAAGCATTAAAGTAATGAGACAAGTAACAAATCCATCAGAGGAGTTTATTATTAGTCGAATAATGCAAGTCGATACAGTAACAGAATATGTAGCAGCAACAGAAGCCACGGACATTACGTTCACACTGCATAAAAAAGGGCAGCCTACATCAATGGTATATTTTAGAACGACAACAGGAGTTAGGAATATGGTAGTCGGAGAAAAACTTATTGATTATGTTCCTTGGGCTGGAGGGTCTATTAAAGTATATGAGACCTTTGAAAATGTTGAGGGCTTTTATTATGAAGGTCAAGACGATGTACGTGTAATTGGAACAATGGTCGTAACAGCATCTCCAGCAATGACAGCAACACAACAAAAAGAACTTTTAGATAATATCGAAAAAGTATATACAACTCTAGAAGAATAAATAAGCTGGTCATGTATCGCACAAGGCCGAGCATCGCTCGGCCTTGGTTAATTAAAAGTAGTATATTGAACTTTATAAAATAATTATTTATTTGGCACATAACCAAATTCGATTGCTTGTTCTAATGAAATTAAACCTTTTTTTAATTGCATTCTAAGAAGGTCTTGTTGGCCTTCCTCGCGACCCTCAACAAGGCCTTCTTCGTAGGCTTCTTCTTTCATAAATTTATCATATGTTTCTTGGTCATATCCTCTAATTAAGCTTCCCAACACAGTAGACCTCCTCTCTTGAAGATATTCGCTAAGAATATCATTACTAATACAAAAATTAATCGCTTCGTTTATTGCAACTTCTTTGTCATTTCTACCATTAGTTTTTTCTTTAACGATATTAATGAATTTCGAATAGTTATTAAGCAATTGGCACTTATCCATCAAACTTTTGTTATGCCCATAATTAATATTAATCATAAGCACAGATAAGTCAAGGTCAGACTTGCAAGAAGTATTTAAGAAAGCATCGGATAAACGAAGAATTTGTTTATCATCAGCATCCAAAATCCCGTTATAAAAAACAACAAACTTCGGTGTAGGAATTTTTTGCAATTTACTTCCATAAATATTTCGGTGTTCATTTTCGATAATGTTTTGATATTCTTCCGCAACATAGCATAAGAGTCTAAGAGGCATATTGGGATTGAAGGTACTTTGTTGCTCATAAAGATTTAGAATTCCTCCACATATAAATGCCAGGTCATTAAATTTTGTAACAAAGAAGCTGTTTTTAATTGTTACTATTTCTAAGTCTGACGAATCTTTTACATCCGTATCTAAAATAGCATTCATTAAAGCTAGAAGTTCTTCTTTGTTGTGCTCAAAAAGATCTACAAAAATAGTATCTTTGTAATTGTGTTTTACTTCGTACATAAAAGTCCCTTTCCGGCAGAACGGTTTAGATTAGCGCAAATAAAGCGTTGGCTCGTCCTGCCTAATAAAAAATAATTTGAATTCTTCGGCAGAAACTGCCAGATTTGAGCGAGTCGCTCACTGCACGAATGTGCTTTATTAATATACTAAATAATTTCTGACTGGTCAATGATATCAGTAACTATGAATTTATGGGGCTATGGATTTATGGATAACTGGCTAGGCGCCAGTTATCCACAAATCCAACAGCCTCTACTACTATCTCCCATTGCGTTGCCTTGAGGCACCGCTTCGCTGGCTACGCCAGCTCCATATATTAATACAAAATAAAATATTTTTTAAAATTTATAAACTAAGGTGGCGCTCGAAAGAACGTGTGCTGTCATTCAAAGTCCGCCACCGTAAGTAGCGAAGGACGGCGCAGGGCCCTACTTAGCCCAAGCGCCGTCAACTTCGCGAGCAACCACCTCGGATATACAAAAAGACAAATAACCATACAACTTAGCTGTTTTGATGGTGTGACTTATGGTTTTTTCTCAAAAAAGTGCTAATTTTTGGCATTATTTTAAATTTTAAACCATACAACAAAGTCAATATAAGATAGGTTGTACGGGTAAACACCATAAGTCATCATATGTTTTTCTAGGAGTTGTATGGTTTTTTGTGTAAATAGAACTTCAAAAGTTATTTTCATATATGGAGCCGGTGGTCACACCGGCGAAGCGGCGCCGCAATGGGAGATAGTAGTAGAGGTTGTGGGGCTTGTGGATTATCTTTGATCATCCACAAACCCACAACCAAAAGAATTCAGCAAATTGCAAAAACGAAACTTCTAGATATTAAATAAAAAACCTCGCTGTTTCCAGCGAGGTTTTTATTTTGAGTGTTTGAATCAATTAGAATAATTCTTGGCTCATAAGAGCGATGTTCTTAGAAATTTCTTCATATGCTCCTGGGTAGAAGCTACCTGGTGTACCAAGTGTTGAAGAAGGAATGAAGCTACGTCTTGGACCAATCTTTGTACAAGCACGTCTTACTTCGTTTGCAATTACTTCTGGATCCCAATCTGGAATATCGCAAAGTTTTGATTCAATTTCGCCCATGAATGTGATCTGTCCTTCATATTTATCAAGAAGTTCAGGAATGTTATTTGTAGGAACAGGTCCTTGCCAAATATCGATACCCATTTCGATCATTTCTGGAACGAGGTTAGCTGAGAAAGCGTCATTATGGTGAACGATAAGAACGTTGTTCTCTTTGTATACGCCATAAATCTTCTTGTAAGCTGGAAGAATGAATTCATCAAACATTTCTGGTGACATGAATGAATTCTTGTAGCTGCCCCAGTCATCATGATGGAGAACTGCGTCGATTCCAACTTTCTCAATCATAGCATGAGCATATTCAACTTCTACGTCTGTGATGAAGTCGATTAATTCATGCATGCATTCTGGCTCTTCATAGAAGTTTGCCATAGCATCTTCCATACCCATAAGAGCGTGAATTCTTTCGAACACACCTTGTGGATGTAATGAACAAGCATATTGCTGTGTTCTATCTGTAGCGTCAGCTTTTCCTTTAAGCATATCCCAATATGGAGGAGCAGGAATAAGGAAAGGTTTTTTAACAACTTCTTTCCATTTTGTAATGTCTTTTACAAGACGATGCTCTTCATCATGAACAGGGAATGCACCCATCTGACCTACTGGTAATCTCCAAAATACGCCGTATTGGTCGTATCCTTCGTTACCTGGAATGAAAGGATAGTCACCCATGTAATATGAAGCTTCAAAAATGCAGTTAACAAATTCGTACTGATTTACAAAGCGATCAGGTGTACCATCTTTTTTCATTGTCTCAAGTAAGTTTTCTTTGATTGTTAACATGTGATTCTCCTTCTCAAAAAAATTTCATTTTGTAGCCTGTACACTGCCACAAAAAGTTTGAATTTATTATACCAAAAATCAATGCAAAAATATAGTACAAAAAATACTTGCGAATTTGTCAAAAAAAGCATTAAATATGTGTAAGTGAGTTCGAAACCATCCTCACTATAAATAAAACTAGGGAGCAATTATGAAAATATCAGCAAAATCTATTGCGATAGGTGGACTTGTTGCAGCGCTTTACGTAGTACTAACGTTTATATCTAGTATTTTTGGCATAGCATCAGGACCAATTCAAATTAGAATTTCAGAAATTTTATGTATAATGCCAATGTTTACTCCGGCAGCAGTGCCCGGACTTTTTGTTGGTTGCCTTTTATCAAATATTTTATTTGGCTCAGGGATTTGGGATATTATTTTTGGAAGCATCGCAACCTTGATTGGCGCTATCGGAACTCACCTTTTAAGAAAACACAGGTTTATAGGAATTATTCCGCCTATTATTTCTAACATGATTATAGTGCCACTCGTTATGAAATTTACGATAGCATCTGCGGAAAGCTTTTGGATTTTGGTTTTGATGATAGGCGCTAGCGAATTACTTAGCGCAGGAGTTCTTGGCGAGCTTTTATATATTCCTTTAAATAAGAATAGATCTCTTTTTTCGTAGGAGGGCAGCCTTTAACATTTAGATTAAAAGATGCACAACATGCGCCGATTCCGATTTTAGTATCGCATGAAGGCGCATTTTTGTATCCTTGTCCGATGCAAATTTTTGTATCTAAAAATTCTGTAAGTCCTTCATCTTTTAATTCTTCTAAAGCTTCTGTTAAAGCTGCGTAACATGCGCTGCACGAATCAACTTCTTCAGCTAAGTATTTAACTTCTAAAAGTTTATGCGATAAAGAGAGAACTCCTTTTTCGTCGCCCTCAACAGTGATGATACAAGCTTTTGAAAGATCAAAGTTTCCGATTCCTAATTTTTCGGCAAGCATTACATATTCTACGTCACTAGCTTTTATGCCTAATTCTTTGCATGCATAGGAATCAATTAACACTGGGTCGAGTCCGACCATTACACAATTAGTTACAAGCGGGTTGCCACCTTCTTCAAAGTCTGGGTCTCCACAAATATGATCAACTACAATAAAGTCTTGATGAATTGCTTTGTTGATATAAGCGATAGGACGATGAAGCCCTTCTAAATGTGATCTTCTTTTTTCTGAATTAGGAATTACCCCTTTAAGATTTTTAAGAGCGCACGTCATCTTTGTTTGGCAATGTCCCTTTAAGACTGGAACATTTATTAGAAAGTCGATGCTATCTAAAATAGAGCAGATGTTTACTTCATAATCCTCAAGAGAAACTTTTTTGCTAGTGTCCTTTTGTGTATCAAAAATTTTTACATCATAAGTTCTTGCAAGCTCATTAAATCCACAATATTCAAAGGAGTCTGAAGTTTTATCTCCGACCCATGAGCCTTCCAAAATAGTTATGTTATCGTATCCGTTTTCTTTTAAGAACTCAATTATTCCGGCCACAACTTCTGGGTGAGTAGTTGCGCCAAAAGAAGCTGGAACAGGGCTAACGAGGTTAGGCTTTATTCCAATAGAAAGATTTTCGGAACATGTTTTGCTTTTTAGAAGCGAAACCAAATCAGCTTTTTTAAGAAGCCTTTTAGTCATTTCCTTATATTCAGTTCCATATGCTTTTAAGAGTTCGTTTTGTTTCATAGGATAGATTATAACAAACTTATTGGGATTTTAGGGAGCTTTATTGTATAATAAGATTCAATAAAAATTAGAGGTAAAAAACATGGCAGTAAAAATAGTTAATGAAAGTATAGTTGAGATGGAAGTTGACGCTGTCGTAAATGCAGCTAACAAAGAACTTGCTGGTGGCGGTGGAGTAGACGGCGCTATTCATAGAGCGGCAGGCCCAGAACTAGACAAGGCATGTGCGCAATTAGGCGGCTGCCCTACTGGCGATGCGGTAATTACTTGGGGATATGATATGGAGTATGCAATCTATATTATTCATGCTGTGGGCCCAATTTGGCAAGGCGGAAACAATGGTGAAGAAAAACTCTTAAGAAGTGCATACCAAAAATCTTTAGAACTTTCAAAGACTCATGGATGCAGAAGCGTAGCTTTTCCACTTATTTCCGGAGGGGTTTATGGGTATCCTAAAAAAGAAGCAATAAAGATTGCTATAGAAGAAATTTCTAAAGCCCAGGAAGAAAATGATAAACGAGATTTTTATCTAACACTTGTTGATCAAGAGGCTTTTGATATTGCAAAGGAACTTTATCCAAACTTATTCTAATATTAAATTGAGTATTTGCCCGACCACAACATATAGGTTTTGGTCGGGCTTTTTTTATGTAGAAAATTTAAGGCGTAAATTGTGCATAATTACAAAATAGGGTGATAAAATTTACAAAATTATCCACAAAAATGCTTTATTTTTTATGAAATATGTAATACAATACACAATGTATAACAAAAAATATGCAAAAAAATGTACAAAATAGTAAAAAAAGAAAAAATTTTTGTTAACACAATATACACAAATTGTACATAAATGAGGTATAATATGATATCGAATCAATTATTGCAAAAAACACTAGATGAGTTAAAGGCAATTTCAAACGAAGACGTAGCGTTATTTGCTTTAGATGGAAGCTTAATTGTTTCCACCTACAAGGATAAAGTTGATTCTAAGAAGATCAAAGAATTTGCTGAATCTTCTAGAGAATTTAAGGAATTATCTAACAGTCAGTTATTTAAAATAAAAGACGATTTACGGGATGAATACATATTGGCTGTAAGAGGCAAATCTTCAACAACTGAACTTGTTGGCAGAATGGTTAAGTATCAGTTGGAACATTTACTTGCTTCTTACAAAGAGAAGTTTGATAAAGATAACTTTGTCAAATCTCTTTTGATGGACAATCTTATGCTTGTCGATATTTTCGACCGATCAAGAAAGTTTAAGCTTGAGATTGACGCGCCAAGAGTTGTATTCGTTTTTGATTTAAAAGAAAAAAATCAAGATGATGCAATAACTACAATGAAAAGCATCTTCTCTAATAATGAAGACTTCGTTACTGCTATGGACAAGAAAACAATTATTCTTGTTAAGCAGTTTGACACAAATGTTACGAATAGCGATGTAGATAGTTTTGCAAAGAAAACTTTTACCGAAGTTAAGCGCGCATTATCCGAAGCAGTTAATATTTCATATGGTTCTATTGTATATGATTTAAGAGAAGTTTCTAAATCATATAAAGAAGCTAAGATGGCTGGGGAAGTTGGAAAGATTTTCTTTGCTGATAGCAATATTAATTCGTATGAGAACCTTGGAATTGGAAGACTTATTTACCAATTACCAATGCCGCTTTGTAGATTATTTATTAAAGAAATTTTCGGAGATTCTTCACCTAGAGATTTTGATGAAGAAATAACCGAAACTATAAATAAGTTTTTTGATAATTCATTAAACGTATCAGAAACATCAAGACAACTTTATATACATAGAAACACACTCGTGTACCGACTAGATAAAGTTCAAAAAAATACGGGATTAGATTTAAGAGTGTTTGATGATGCGATTACATTAAAAATTGCGATGATGGTTTCTAATTATATGGAATACGTTGATGGATTAGAATATAAATAGTCGGAGGACACATGATTAGATTAGATAACGTAACAAAAACTTACGGCGACGGAAAGAGCAAGGCTTTAGATAATATAAGTCTTCATATCCATCCAGGCGAGTTTGTTTTTATTGTTGGTGACTCTGGTGCCGGCAAAAGTACACTCTTTAAGTTATTAATTAAAGAATTACAACCTACATCGGGTGAGATATATGTTAATGGAAATTGTGTTACACATTTAAGAAGATCAAAAATTCCTAAATTAAGAAGAGATATTGGAGTTGTATTCCAAGACTTTAGACTCCTTAAAGATAGAAATGTTTATGAAAACATTGCTTTCGCACAAAGAGCTATCTCGGTAGCTCCACAAAAAATTAAAAAGAACGTTGCCTCAGTTTTAACACTTGCAGGCATTTCTGAAAAATATAAAGCATTTCCAGATCAACTTTCTGGTGGTGAGAAACAAAGAGTTGCTCTTGCTAGAGCATTAGTTAATAGACCTAAGGTACTTTTAGCAGACGAGCCTACAGGTAACTTAGATCCTACTAACACTCAAATAATTATGGATTTACTTGAAGAAGTAAATAGAAGAGGAACAACTGTTATAGTTGTTACTCATAACCATGAAATTGTACGTTCTATGAACAAACGTGTTATTAATCTTAAGAACGGTATGATAGTAAATGATATTAGACAAGGAGGAATTGCGCATTGAACAAATCAGGAACATTCCTCTATTGTCTCGGACAAGGATTTAAGGGAATAAAAAGAAATAAAATTTTCTTTGTTGCTTCGGTAGCAACTATTGCGGCTTGTATTTTTATGTTAGGCTTGCTCCTTTCCGTAATCATGAACATTAACTACGTAATTAAAGAAGCTCAAGATTCTGTTTGTATAACAATCTTTTTTGAACAAGATTTAGAGACATCTGAAATAAGAAAGATTGGAAAAAGAATTGAAGGCTGGGAACAAGTTTCGCATGTTGAATTTACTTCTGCTGAAGAAGCATGGGAAAGTTTTAAGAAAGACTACTTTGCAGAAAATCCTGATTTAGCTTTAGGTTTTGCTGACGATAACCCGCTTGCAAAATCCGCATCTTATGCGATTTATTTAAAAAATATTTCGGATCAGTCTACGGTCGTTACGATGCTGAAAAATATTGAAGGTATAAGACAGGTTAATAAATCAGATATTACTGCTAACGCACTTTCTGATGTTGGAAAGATTGCCGGAATTGCATCAATAGCAATTATTTTAGTTTTGCTTGCAGTTTCGATTTTCCTCATTACAAATACTATTACGACTGGTATAACGGTGCGTGCGGATGAAATTAAAATTATGAAATATGTTGGCGCAACGGATTTCTTCGTTAAGTCTCCTTTCGTTTTCGAAGGAATTATAATTGGAATTATCGGAGCGATTGTGCCTCTTATTGTATTGTTCTTCTTATATAGAGCAGCGATGGGATATGTTATGGAACAACTTCATACTTTTGCTAGTTCCTTTAGTTTCCTTCCATTAGGAACAGTATTCCAAATTCTTGTTCCGGTTGCAATTATACTTGGAGCTGGTATTGGTTTTATAGGAAGTACTATTGCTACTAATAAGTACATTAAGGTTTGATAAATGGATTACTTTACTAATGAACTCGACAGCGAGATAGAAAACGAAATATTAAACGCGGATAATGAACCACCTAAAAAGAAAGAACCAAAAAATAAATTTGGATTAGGTGTTCTTGTTGGAATTATTATTTCGATTGCAGTTGCATTACTTTGCGTTGTAGCTGTCGTAATAATTAGACAAAGTACTGTTATAGAAATTAGTTATAAAGATAAAGTAAATATGATCATGAATTACTTAGATAAATACTTTCTTTATGACTTTGATGAATCAGCTATAGAAGATGGCATTGCAAAAGGCTTTTTAGAAGGTCTTGGCGATAAATATGCTACTTATTATACAAAAGAAGAGTTCGATAAACTTATGGAAGATACGGAAGGAAATTATTCTGGAATCGGAGTTAGTGTAACCCAATTGTCAGATGGTTCGTATCAAGTATATAAGGTGTTTGATAATACGCCTGCTAAAGAAGTTGGAATTCAAGCGAAGGACTTATTGATTTCTGCTGACGGAGTAACAAGTTTTGAAGACTTAGATGCTTTAGTAGATGTTGTTAGAGGTGAACCGGGAACCTTCGTCGAGATAGAAGTTAAGCGTGGCAATCAGGTCTTAAAGTTCACTGTTGAAAGAAGAGAACTAGAAGCTGAAACAGTTTCTTATAAAATGCTTTCTGGTGGTATTGGTTATATCCAAATTACACAGTTCGAGGCACCAACTGATGAGCAGTTTAACGCTGCTATAAGTGCATTACTTGGCCAGGGCATGAATAAAGTCATCATTGATTTAAGAGATAATCCTGGTGGCGAATACGATACGGTTGTTGCTATGGCTGATAGTATTTTACCTAAGGGTAAAATTCTAACAACCAAAGATAAAAACAATAAAGAAAAAATAGAGACCTCAGATGATAAGCACCAATTAAAAATCCCGATGGTTGTGCTTGTGAACGGCAATTCTGCAAGCGCGTCTGAACTATTCACGGGAGCTATTCAAGATTATGGTTGGGCTACTATAGTAGGTACTCAAACATTTGGTAAAGGAATTGTTCAAAGCATATTTAGATTACCAGATGGATCTGGAATGAAATTTACAACTGAACAATATTTCACTCCTAAGGGAAGAGATATAAACGGAGTCGGCATTACTCCAGACGTTGTAATTGATATTCCAGAAGACGCTTATAAAGATGGACTTGTTACAGAGGATGAAGACACACAGTTACAAAAGGCAATTGAGATTCTTAACGAATCGGCAAATTAAGCAAAGGCGGAATTATGAAAAGAATATTCAGAATTGTGGGTGTAATCCTAACGATTGCATTTGCTTTGGTTTTCATTACTCCGGATGTAAAAGGTGATGAATTATCCGATGCAAAAGCACGTCGTAACGAGATTCAAGCAGACCTCCAAAATAGCGAGGCAATTCTAAAAGAATTAAAAAACAATGTTGCAAACGCAAAACAGGCGGTTGCAAAGATTGATGCTCAGATAGCCGAGGTTCAGGCAATAATCGATGGATATCAAGCACAATCAGATGAAAAACAAGAAAAAATCGATAAGCTTCAAAAGCAAATCGATGAAAAACAAAAGGACATTGATAGAGAATACGAGAATATGAAACTTCGTATCCAGTTCCTCTATGAGAACATGGGTAATTCATATCTCGAAGCGTTCTTCTCATCAGATTCTTTTGCTGATGCACTTAATAGAATTCAGTACTTATTAGAGCTCAACAATTATGACCGTGCTGAAATGAATAAGCTTAAAGAAATGCAAGCTTATATTAAGAGAGAGCAAGAGAAAGTTAAAAAAGAGCAAGAAGCAATCTTAGAACTTAAGGCTGCACAAGATGATCAATTGGCAGTTCTTGATGAGATTTTAGCTGTTAAGGCTGAAGCATTAGGTGATGCTCTTGATGAAGAAACTAAACAAAGAGAAGAAAATGAAGCTCTGGAAGCATTGCTTAAGGAAGTTAAACAAGAAATCCTTAAGATGACAGCTAGCTACGACCAAGCTAGCGGTGGATACGTTCCTACTGCAGGTTCATTCCTTTGGCCAGTTGCTAGCCCTTATGGACCAAACTATATTACTTCACCATACGGATATAGATCTGATCCTTGGGGAAGTGGTGCAGTTCAATTCCATAATGGTATTGATATTGGTGCTCCAGGTGGAACTAAGATATACGCAGTTGATGACGGCCAGGTCGTTATTTCACAAGACGGAGCCGGAGCATGTGGTAACTATACTGTTATTTACCATGGTGGTGGAATATATACTGAATATATGCACCAGTCACGTAGAGCGGTTTCTGTTGGACAGTACGTAAGCCAAGGTGATGTTATTGGATATGTTGGTACAACAGGAAACTCGACGGGTAACCACTTGCATTTTGGCGTAATGTATAACCACTACGGAGTTAGTGGTGGAAGCCGTGTAGACCCAGGCACATACCTTGGACTTTATTAAGCCGATTCTTTTGTAATAGATTAAATATAAGATTCGATCTTTTTCCAAACATCTTCAAAGCCTTGCTTTGTTTCAGATGAAAAAGGAAGAATATCACCATCAATTATTCCGAGGCCAGTTTTGATAAGCTTAAGTTGCTTAGCAAGCTGGCTTCGTTTTATTTTGTCAGCCTTTGTTGCTATAACAACAGGAGTAAAATTATTTGCAACAATCCAATCATACATTTGCTTATCATGTGCCTTCACTTCATGACGGATATCAATTAAAAGAAAGATAACTTTTAATTGCTTCGAAGTATGAAGATATTTTTCAATCATTTCTCCCCATTTTGCCTGCTCAGCCATAGAAACCTTCGCATAGCCATATCCTGGAAGATCAACGAAATAAAAAGATTTATTTATATTATAGAAATTGATTGTTTGAGTTTTGCCTGGCTGGCTAGATGTACGAGCCAAGGCTTTACGATTTAATAAAGCGTTGATTAAAGAAGACTTGCCAACATTTGATTTGCCAGCAAATGCTATTTCCGGCAATGCATTAACAGGAAGCTTGCTTGTCGGTCCACATACAGTTTCTAAATCAGCACTTTTGATTATCATATTATTGAAGAAGAGTTTTCATTATTGTTGCATATATATCTTCTGAATAGCCGTCCCAGTTAGAACAAATCCTTGAGGCTTCTTCCTCGCTCGGTACAGCTATATTAAGTTCATAGAGTAGAGATTTCCCTTCCATGATTTGGCAGTGTGCAATATAGTCGCCGTTTGTGTGCTTGTAATAATCTGCAACAGTGCCAACTTCATTTTTAAGAGTATACTTATGTTCATCAAGATATGTAGTGATATCTTCTAAGGCACCCTTAGGAATTTGGTTCTTGAAGAATGTAAGTGATTCATATCCCTCAGGAGTAATACTATAGTAAGAAGTATTTCTTATTGTGACCATCTCAACAAAACCAGACTCAACAAGCTCTGAGAGTGTTTGCTGGATGTTAAAATAGTCTGTATATTCTTTCTCAATAAAAAAACTAAACAGCTGTGCATTGGTAAGCTGCGAGTCTAATTTGTTGAGCATATACAAAATCATTAACTTATAAATAGTATTTGAATCTGTCATAAATATAATTCTCCGTAAAGAGAGGGGTTTTTATAGATTATCACATAAAACTTGCATTTTCAAACGTTTTTATATATAATACGACCATCAGAAATTCTTAGATTCTTAAGTTTCGTACAAATCCCATAGAATTATGAATTGAAAATTTTACCCGTAACGATAGTTGTTTGGACATGTTTTGTTTTTTGAAAGGAAATTTTATGAAAAGAGAACAATTAGAAACCGTTGCACTTGCACAACTTAAAGACATTGCAAAGGAACAATTTGGTATCAAAGGCATTACCTCAATGAAAAAAGCCGATTTAATTGACGCTATTATGCAAGCTTCTGAGGAGAAGATTCGCGAAGAAGAAGGCGGAATCACTAAAGAAGAAGAGGAAAAACTTGATTCAGGTATAGTAGCTAATGGTATTTTAGAAGTTTTACCAGATGGATATGGCTTTATTAGATGTGAAAATTATTTACCTGGAGAAGATGACGTTTATGTTTCTCCATCACAAATAAAGCGTTTCAATCTTAAAACAGGTGATATCTTAACTGGAAAAGTAAGAATTAAAACACAAAATGAAAAGTTTGGAGCACTTCTTAGACTTGATAGAATTAATGGACTCTTACCTAGTGAAGCTGCAAGCCGCAAAAACTTTGAAAATCTTACACCTATTTTCCCAGATGAAAGATTAAAACTTGAAACAAGCGAAAAGAATGTTGCTATGAGAATCTTCGATCTTGTTTCTCCTATTGGTAAAGGCCAAAGAGGCATGATTGTATCTCCTCCTAAAGCCGGAAAAACTACACTTCTTAAAGCAGTTGCTCATTCAATTCAAAAAAACAATCCAGAAGTCCATATACTTATTCTTTTAATAGATGAAAGACCTGAAGAGGTTACAGATATGAAGGAAGGGGTTGTTGGAGATAACGTTGAAGTTATCTATTCAACTTTTGACGAGCTTCCAGACCACCACAAGAGAGTTTCAGAAATGGTTATCGAGCGTGCTAAAAGATTAGTAGAGCACGGTGAAGATGTTGTAATTTTACTTGATAGTATTACTAGACTTGCAAGAGCTTACAACCTTTTAGTTCCTCCTAGCGGAAGAACTTTATCTGGTGGTCTTGATCCAGCAGCTCTTCATATGCCAAAGAGATTTTTCGGCGCTGCTAGAAATATTAGAGAAGGCGGTAGCCTTACAATCTTAGCAACAGCCCTTGTAGACACAGGAAGTAAGATGGATGACGTTGTTTACGAAGAATTTAAGGGCACAGGTAATATGGAACTTATTCTTGATAGAAAACTTCAAGAAAAGAGAATATTCCCAGCTATCGATATTGCTAAGTCTGGAACTAGAAGAGAAGATCTTTTACTTAATATAGAAGAGCAAGAAGCTGTATATATTATAAGAAAAGCAACAGGTGGCTTAAGAGCCGAAGAATGCACAGAAAAAATCCTTGATTTGTTTGCAAAGACTCACTCAAATGAAGAGTTTGTAAGCATGATTAGGAAGATTAAATTAGTGTAAAAAGCCTATAATATTAGGGTTGCACGCAAAATTGTGCTGTGATACAATACTATGGCTGATTTATTAAAGATTCGAAGAGTTAAAAGTTTTTCGAACGGGAAAGAGGAGATAAAAATGAGAGAAGAAATACAACCAAAATACTATGAAGCAACCGTTACATGTAACTGTGGAAACACTTTTACAACTGGTTCAACAAAGGAAGAAATCCACGTTGAAGTTTGCTCAAAATGCCATCCTTTCTATACAGGACAACAAAAAGCAGCTCAAGCACGTGGTCGTGTTGAAATGTTCAACAAAAAATATAACATTAAATAGCTTAAGATTAATTAGACCAGACAGTTTTCTTTTAGCGTGAAAAGAAATATAGCCTGGTCTTTTTATATCTATTTCTTTGGAAGGAAATCAAATGAGAAATTCACATATTGGTGGTCAAGCAGTAATTGAGGGCGTTATGATGCGACATGGTGAAGATGTTGCTGTTGCTGTTAGAAGACCAGATGGAGAAATTGAAGTAGCAAAATCTAAATATGAGAATATAACAAGAAAGCATAAAATTTTAGGCTTTCCTATTATTAGAGGCGTTGTTGCATTTATTAATTCATTAGTTCTTGGAATTAGAACTCTTACTTATTCAGCAACGTTTTATGAAGACGATATTGAAAATGAAGAAGGTATAACGGATAGAGTTGTAGATGAAACATTCAAGTCTAAAGGCGAAAGCGCTGTTATGGTATTTACTATTGTTATCGCATTAGTTATCGCCGTTGCCTTATTTATTATTTTGCCATACTTTATTTCAGAATTGATTTTGAAATATACGCATATAACTTCGGCTACTTTGTTAGCGCTTATTGAAGGATTTGTTAAACTTTTTATCTTTATTGCATACATTGCAGTAATTTCACAGATGAAAGATATTAAACGTACTTTTATGTACCATGGAGCTGAGCATAAATGTATTAACTGCTTAGAGGATGGCCATGTGCTTACAGTTAATAATGTTATGAGATGTTCTAAAGTACATCGCCGTTGCGGAACGAGTTTTATTGTTTTTGTTTTGGTATTAAGTATTATCCTTTTTATATTCATAAGAGTAGATGAACTTTGGCTTAGACTTGTTGTTAGAATTTTACTTATTCCTGTAATTGCAGGATTATCTTTTGAGTTTATCCAGTGGGCAGGAAATTCTAATAGCTTTTTAGCTAAGCTTCTTATTGCACCGGGACTTTGGGTTCAGGCTATGACAACTAAAGAGCCAACTAGAGATATGGTTGAAGTTGCTATCGCGTCTGTAGATGCAGTTTTCGATTGGAGAGGTTATCTTACTGGAGAAAGAGTTAGCTCAGCAGAGGATATTGAAGAAGACTTTTTCGTTAGCGGAAGAGATTTTGCCGAAGCTGAGGCAGAAATAAGAGCTCTTAATGATGGTGCTGATATACATGGAAGAAAGAGCATAAAAGATGTTGTAGCTCCATCCAAAGAATCAGAACAACCATCTGAGTATGGTAAGGCAGATAGAGATACAGTTTCCTGGCTATAAATATGACATTTGAAAATGCAATAAACTTTGCAATTTATGAATTAGAAAAGGCAGGCATCGATGATGCAAAAATCGATGCTTTTCTTTTGCTTAAGGCTGCTACGGGGGTAGATAAAGCAAAGTATTATATATGCGCTAATGAAATGCTAAAAACTGATGAAGAAGAAAAGTTTTTAGCAATGATTAATAAAAGGGCGGCGCATGTCCCGGCCCAATATATTATTGGAAAAACTAACTTTATGGGATTTGATATTTATGTAAATTCAAATGTTTTAATCCCAAGACAAGATACTGAAAGCGTTGTTGAAGAAACGCTTAAGATTATTCCTAAAGGTGCAACTGTTTTAGACATGTGTACGGGAAGCGGGTGTATTGCGATTGCGCTTAAGAAATTAAGAGATGACTTAAATGTTTTTGCAGCAGATATTTCCGGCGAAGCTTTAGAGGTTGCAAAGAGAAATATTGATGAAAACAATCTAGATATTAAATTAATCGAAAGCGATTTATTTGAAAATATTAAAGACGATATGGTGTTCGATGTAATAATTTCTAATCCGCCATATGTTACAAAAAGTGAGTACGAAGAACTTTTGCCAGAAGTTAAAGACTACGAACCAAAGATAGCTTTAACAGCAGGAGAAGATGGGTTAGATATTTATAAGAGGTTGATTCCTGCATCGAGAAAGTATCTAAAGGAAAATGGAATTCTTTCATTAGAAATTGGATGCAAGCAGGCGATAAGCGTTAGCAATATACTAAAGGAAAATAGTTTTCGCGAAATAAAGGTAAATAAAGATTTACCTGGTAAAGATAGAAATATAATTGCAATAAAATAATTGCAAATTAAGGAGAAATAATGTTCGACAAATTAGAATCAATTGAAGCAAGATATAATGAGGTTTTAGAACTTCTTGGAAGTCCTGATGTTACATCAGATCAAAACCAATTTAAAAAGCTTATGAAAGAACAAAGCGATTTATCACCAATCGTTGATGCTTATAAGCGTTATAGAAATGCTAAGCAAACGATTGATGATAGCTTAGAGATTCTTGATACAGAAAGCGATGAAGACATAAAGGAGATGGCTAAGGAAGAATTAGCCGAAGCTAAAAAAAGCATTGAGCAAATAGAAGAAGAACTTAAAGTTTTACTTCTTCCTAAGGATGAAAATGATGACAAAAACGTTGTTGTTGAAATCCGTGCTGGCGCCGGTGGAGATGAGGCGGCACTTTTTGCAGCTGAACTTTATCGTATGTATTGCCGTTTCGCTGAGAGAAATGGATGGAAGACTGAATTGGTTTCGATAAATGAAATGGGAATCGGCGGAATGAAAGAAGTTATATTTATGATTAATGGCCAAGGCGCATACTCGAAACTTAAATACGAAAGTGGCGTTCACCGCGTACAAAGAGTTCCTGTTACAGAAAGCGGTGGCCGTATTCATACTTCTACAGCTACTGTTGCTGTTATGCCTGAGGCAGAAGATGTTGACGTTGAAATTGATATGAACGATTGCAAGTTCGACGTATTTAGAGCTTCTGGAAACGGAGGACAATGCGTAAATACTACTGACTCAGCTGTCCGTTTAACTCATATTCCTACGGGCATCGTTATTTCATGTCAGGACGAAAAGAGCCAACTTAAAAATAAGGACAAAGCTATTAAAGTATTAAAGGCTAGACTTTATGATTTGGAGATGCAAAAGAAGCAAGCTGCTGAAGCTGCGCAAAGAAGAAGTCAGGTTGGAACGGGTGATCGCTCTGAAAAAATTAAGACTTATAACTTCCCTGAAAATAGGGTTACTGATCATAGAATTAAATTCACGACTTATAAACTTGGAGATATTTTAGATGGGGACATCTTCGAACTAATTGATAACTGCATAGCCGCGGACCAAGCTGCAAAGCTATCAGCTCAAGAGTAAAAAATAAATGGAAGGCAATTGCCTTCCATTTTTGTTTTGTATTAGAATTGCCAGTAAATAGACGGGCTATAAGAACCTTGTATTATCATTAGAATAGACCAGGTTAGAATTGCTAGTTGGAAAATAATATCAAATACTTGAACGACATTATATTTTTGAACTTTCAAATATGTTTTCTTAAGTGGTCTTTGAAGCAATCCTGTAAAGAGTATTGCGACAACAACTGCAAATAATAAATCAACTGTTAGATAACTAGTAATAGAAAGAGCATTTCCAACTTCGCTAAATGTAAACATATTCTTAAAGTATCCGAAAGCAGAAGTAAGGTTCGAACTTCTAAAGAATACCCAGTTCAAAACAACAATAATTAATGTGTATAAAAGGTTAGCTATCTTAACAGGATTCTTTTCTAAGATATTTCCGAACCAAACTTTTTCAAAGATACTAAATACTGCAAAGACTCCGCCACAAATAATAAATGTAAGATCAACGCCATGCCACATTCCTGTAATAATAAATACGATAGCAAGGTTAATTATATTTCTAGCAAGTCCTTTGCGACTTCCGCCTAATGGAATGAAAAGATAATCTCTAAACCAGAATGAAAGGCTTTGATTCCATCTACGACAGAATTCTTTTAATGAAAAGCTGGTATATGGGTAATCAAAGTTTTCAGGAAGATTAAATCCGAACATTCTTCCAAGACCAATTGCCATATCTGTGTAACCTGAAAAATCATAATAAATTTGTAGAGCATAAAGAATTAGTCCGAACCATGCAACGAGGCTTCCTAATACTTGCCCCGATTCATGCGCCGACCAAATTTGATCTACTACATTTCCTAGAGTATTGGCAATAATAACTTTCTTTCCAAGACCATAAGCAAAACG
This sequence comes from Lachnospiraceae bacterium, assembly GCA_045599965.1. Lineage (GTDB taxonomy): Bacteria > Bacillota > Clostridia > Lachnospirales > Lachnospiraceae > RGIG5612. The sequence continues at coordinate 18,068 of JAZRXA010000042.1, forward strand.
CTTAACACCTTTTCTAAAAGTGATTATGTTTATATTGTCTACGAATGAATATTTTATTTGGGTTCCTAAATCAGCATAGCGCGTAATAGGACCTTGTGTAACTTTTACAAATAAAGCACTATAAAGCGCATAGTCTATTATGTTTGTTTCTGGCTCAATATCGCCCCTATAGCAATCTACTAAATAACTTATTTGCGTAAAGATAATAAATGAGAATCCTAATGGAAGGATTATCTTAATTGCTGGGCCATCTAAAAAAGTTCCTTTTAATAATGTTGTGCTTAGCAAACCAAAGTACTTATAGATTGCAAGCCAAAGAACATTAATGATAAGGGAAATAACGAGTAGGAATTTTTTTCCACCAGTTTTTTTCTTGCCCTTAAATCCAAGGCCGAGTAGATAGTTTATTAGTATGCAAACAATAAATACTATAAGACCTTTTATTCCGGCAAGTGCATAAAAAACAAAACTTGCTACTAATAAAAGTAGTTTAAGAATTGTATTTTTAATATTTCTATTCTCTATAATTAGGCATATTATATAGAATATGCTTAACATTATAGGAAAGAACATCAACATAAAATTTATAGAAGCAAATTCCATAACTTTTCCCCTTTAATAATTCAAGCTATTTCTTTTTTGCTGGAGCTTTCTTAGTTGTGGCTTTTTTAGCAGTTGCTTTTTTTGGATGAGCAACGTTATCCATATGTTGGATAAGCTCTAAAATTTTATTTGAATAACCCCATTCGTTATCGTACCATGCAACTAACTTTACAAATGTATCGGTAAGAGCGATACCAGCTGTTGCATCAAAGATACATGTGCGTGGGTCATTAAGGAAGTCTGAAGAAACAACTGCATCGTGAGTGTATCCTAAGATACCTTTCATTGTTGTTTTTGAAGCTTTTTCTACAACTTTGCAAATCTCATCATATGTTGCAGGCTTATTAAGTTTTAAGGTAACGTCAACAACTGAAACGTCAAGGACAGGAACTCTAAAACTCATACCTGTAAGTTTGCCGTTTAATTCAGGGATAACTTTACCAACAGCTTTAGCTGCGCCTGTAGAAGATGGAATTATGTTACCAGATGCAGCACGTCCACCTCTCCAATCCTTTTTAGAAGGTCCATCAACAGTACCTTGAGTAGCTGTTGTAGAGTGAACTGTACTCATTAAGCCTTCTTCGATTCCAAAAGCATCATTAATAACTTTTGCTAAAGGAGCAAGACAGTTAGTCGTACATGAAGCATTTGAAACTATATGCATATCCTTTGTATAGTCGTTGTGGTTAACGCCCATAACGAACATAGGAGCATCTGCAGAAGGAGCAGAGATTACAACATTTTTAGCGCCAGCATCGAGATGAAGTTTAGCTTTATCCATAGTTGTAAATACGCCAGTTGATTCAATAACATAATCAACACCCAATTCTTTCCAAGGAAGCTTAAGAGGGTCTTTTTCGGAATAAACATTAATTTTATTTCCATTAACTAGTAAATGCTCACCTTGAATTCTAATATCAGTTCTAAAACGACCGTGCATTGTATCATAACGCAATAGGTATTTCATATAATCTGGGTCCATAGATGGATCGTTAATTGCTACAAATTTAATATTTTCATTATTGATTCCAGCTCTCATAACGAGACGGCCAATACGGCCAAATCCGTTGATCGCAATTTTAATTTTTCTTGCCATTTTTTAACACTTCTTTCTTTAAAAATATTTCTTTATATAGATAGGGCATAAATGGTTGATCCGAAGATTCCATGCTCTTAATTAACATAAGGTTATTTTTTAACATAACTAGGGAAATTGTATTATAATAAGAAAATATTTACAAGCGAGTTTATAAAAATTTTAAGAAATTTGATAGTATTTTTGCAATATAAATAATATGCAAAAATTAAATGGTTTATGGTACAATTAAGGGTAATCAACATTCAGGTTGGGAAAAAGTTGTATGAATTTTGATGTAAAAAAATATGATGTATTAAAAGAGACTTTTGAAGATTGGTGGGAAGGCAAACTTAACCGACCAATAATACAAGTTACTCTTGATAAAGTTACATCTGAAAACGGAGATTTCTTCGCATCTAATTATCGAAAAGTTATTTTGGATGCGATGTACGATTTTAATCTACCAGTTAGAAAAGCAGCGAAGATAGTTGATGAAGCTTATGATGCTGTAGAATATTATGGTGATGCTATTCCGGTATTTTATATGAGACCGACGGGCATTTTAGGTGGATTTTTAGGGCAAGATTTTGGAATAGATCATAATCTTGGAACTGTTTGGTTTAAGAAGATGTGTCCTAATATTGAAGAGATGGAAAATCTTTTACTAAAAGAAGATTCAGCTCTTCTAGAAAGATCTTTAGATTTAACAAAAGCTGTTCAAAATTATTTTGATGGAACTATGCCAATAGGCTTTCCTGATTTTGGCGGCGTTATGGATATTGTTTCTTCTATTAGGGATGCGAATCCTTTGCTAGAAGAATTATATGAAGAGGAAGATGGCGTAAAGAAAGCTTGCTTTAACGTACATGAGCAATTTAAGAAAGCATATAAGCTCTTTGCCGATGTTATTGATGAAAATAATATTCCTGGTTATACGGCTTGGGCAACAATGCTTTCACAAAAGGAATACTTTGTATTGCAAAATGATTTTTCAGCAATGATAAGTCCACAAATGTACGACGACTTTTATCTTCCAATTCTTAAAGAAGAATGCAAATTTATTCCTAGAACTATATATCACCTTGATGGACCAGGAGCAGTAAGACATCTTGATTCTATACTAACAGTTCCGGAACTTAATGGTGTACAATGGATACAAGGAGCTGGTGCACCTGGATTAGACCAGTGGCCAGACATTTACAAAAAAATACATGCAGCCGGAAAACTTTGCCAAGTATTTATTAATGGTAGCAAAGAACTTCCATATATAGATTACATTGTTAATCTTCTTGGAACTTCAAAAGGACTTTGCTTTATATGTACTGGCAAAGCAGAAGAAAAGGCGGCATTTGATGAGTACTTAAAAAAATATAATTGCATGTAATTAGGAGGACGAATATGAAAACATTAGCGGGATTAATATCAGCAAAACTCGCAATAGCTATTCCAACAGCTTTAGTAGGCGGAGTGCTTTTTCTATTAGCATTTAGTGGAATACTAGTAATTCTTTTTTATATATTCAAAAGCGTTGGTATTTATTCTATTGCTAAAAATAGAGGGGTAAAAGCACCGGGCCTAGCTTGGCTTCCACTTTTTGACTGGCTAATTTTAGGAAGAAGCGCAGATCATCTTAGAAAAGAAGATGGTGCAAAACATAGCGGAATTGGCGGATGGATTTTCTTCTTGTCATTAGTTGTATTGGCTGGAGATGTTGCTGGTTATACAGTCCTTGGAACCTTAACAAAGGATAATGCAACAGCAAAGATTCAACATGCGATTTCAACAATTGCTTGGTTCTTACCAGTTATGATTATTGTTGCAGCTTGCTCTATTACTTTAATAGTGCTTAAAATAGTTTCACTTGGTTATGTTTATGAAGCGCTTACTAAGGCACATGTTGCGTTATTGATTCTTTCAATAATTTTTGCATGGCTAATTCCTGTATTCTTATTTGCAATTAGAAAAAGAGGAAAAAAGAAAGATGATCCTCCGTTTGAAGGGTTCGCGCAACTTAAAGAATAAATAAAAAGGGTAAAGACTTTGGTCTTTACCCTTAATTTTTATTTGCACATTTCTTTGACAATTTCGTTCATTTCATCAATGTTTTCTAACATATTTTTAGCGAGAGCTAATTGACATCGACCTCGATTTAGGTTTTGTTTTGGATAATCTATGTGGAAATATACATCACCTTTTATGTAGTCATCTAAAAATCTTGAGGCTAATTCAACTGTGATAGAAAATGCACCTAACGACATAGCTTCAATTTCTTCGACTGTTAAGGCATTTTTCGTTTCAGAAAAATAACCATTACAAAAAGCTTTGAACTTTTCTATATCAAGATATACTTTATCTAAATTTTCCTCATCTTCTAAAATATTATTAGCAATCGATCTAACAGCATCGCCGAAATCATAAATAGCCATGCCTGGCATTATTGTATCGTAATCAATTACAACAATAGGCTTAAAAGTATTTTTATCAAAAAGAACATTATTGCATTTCGTATCGTTATGTGTAACACGAACAGGCAGTTCTTTATTGTTGTATTTATGGCTTAGTAAAGAAGCAAGATCTTTAATTTCTTCGATATATGCAATCTCATCGGCTATTTCGGAAGTCCTTTTTCCAGAATATTCTTTTACATCATCTAAGAAAGTTTGAAGACGTTTTTCCGTATTGTGAAAGTCTGGAATAGTCTCAAATAAAGAAGAACTGTCGAAATCTGATAGTTGCATTGCAAAGTGACCAAAAGCTTCACCTACAGATTTTATTATATTGTTATCATTACATGTGTTGTAAGTAATGGAATCTACGTAATTCATAACGCGCCAAAAGGAGCCATCTTCGTCGTAACAAAAATTTTTACCATCGTCGCCAGAATAAAAGATTAAGGTTTCATCATCAGGAAAATGTTCGTGAATATGAGAAGTAACCTTATCAATATTTTGCATGATTTCTTCTGGCCTATGAAAAGCGACAACATTTATTTTTTGAAAAAGGTAGTCAGTTATTTGATTACCTTCTCTAAAAGAAACTTTGTAAGTTGAATTAACGTTTCCGTTTGTTATTCTCTCATATGAAATCAACTCACCATCAAGATTAAAGTTTGTTCCTACTGCTTTAAATAATTCGTTCATAAAAATAATTTAACCGGGCACATAAAGTGCCCGGCCTTTCTTGTAAAACTAAAAATTATAGATATTGATGAATAAAACGATAGCTTTGTTCAACAGCTTTCTTAACATCTTCTACACTGTTTTCGAATGCTTTATCTTCAACTTCGATACATGCTGGGCCATCGTATCTAATATCATTAAGTGCTGAAATTAATGCGCCAAAGTTTACATCGCCCATTCCTGGAATCTTTGGTGAATGCCAAAGTGTAGGGTATGCAAGCATTCCGTACTCATAAAGTTTATCAGGATAAATCTTGATATCTTTGAAATGGATATGGAAAATTTTATCCTTAAAATCATATACAGGACGAACATAGTCAGCTCTTGTAAGATAAGGATGTGATGGGTCATAGTTAAGGCCAAAGTAATCACTAGGGATTCTTTCAAACATTTGTCTCCAAATATAAGGAGCACATGCTAGGTTAACACCGCCTGGCCACTCATCTTTAGTGTAGAGCATTGGGCAGTTTTCAATAGCGATTTTAACTTTCTTTTCTTCAGCATATTTAATAATTGGTGTCCAAACTTGCTCGAAAAGATCTAAGTTTTCTTCAACAGTTTTGTTTTTATCTTTTCCGATAAAAGTTGTTACCATGTTTACATCCATAGTTGCAGCAGCGTCGATAAGTTTATAAATATGAGCTACAGCAACATCAGAAGCTTCCTTGTTTGGATCTAGTGGGTTTGGATAATATCCAAGTGCAGAAATTTCAACACCTTTATCTTCCGCATATTTTTTATAGTATAAAAGTTTTGCTTCATCACAGTTGTCAACGTCGATATGTGTAACACCTGCATAGCGACGGATTGCTTTGCCTACTGGCCAGCAACATACTTCAATAGCCTTAAAGCCTACCTCAGCAGCATAGTCAAATAATTCTTCGAATGTAAGTGTAGGAAGAATAGCTGACTGTAATCCCAATTTCATCATAGTTTAAAGTACCTCCATTTGTTTCTTTAAAAATTCTACGGCTTCGCGAATTTCATCAGCTTTATCTTGAACCTCATGTTCAATTGTAAGAAATCCATCATAGCCGGTTTCTTTTAATGCTTTTAAGTATTCAGGCCATTTTACGCTTCCTTCTCCTAAAGGAGTTTCAACGCAAATATTAGAAGTTGCCATCCACTCAAGTCCTCCTTCAGCAAATTTATGATAGAAGTCTGCTGAAGAAATCTTGTTAAGATTATTTCCGTCCTTTGCATGAGTATGAACGATTTTATCGCTAAGAATTTTAACGGCGTTAACTTCGTCGTCAGCACCAACCATTACAAAGTTAGCTGGGTCAAAGTTTACACCGACGCCGTCGCCACAATCATCAATAAAACCTCTAAGTAAAGCTGCACACTCAGGACCAGTTTCAATCGCAAGAGTAACGCCTTTAGGATAAGCGTAACTAGCAACTTCTTTACATGCCTTAAGCATTGTATTGTAAGTAGCATCTTTGCTGTCAGGAACAACGCCTAAATGAGTAGTAAGAACAGGGCAGTCTAGTTCTTCGGCAAGGTCAGCACATTTTTTAAGATAATCAATTTTTTCAGGATTATCTTCTTCTTTTTCAAGACCATAGCCACCTAATTCGCAGCAAAGTGCTGTAACTTTTTGTCCGTATTCTTTACATGTATTTTTAACTTCTTCTATAAGCTCTTTACTGGCTGTTCTAGGATCGAAAGAATCAGCAGCGTAAAGTTGAACACCTGTTGCGCCACATTTTTGTGATTCTTTTATTCCTTCAATTATTCCAACACCAAACCAGTCGGCAAGAGTACCTATTTTGAACATAAAACTCTCCTTTATTCTCCTATCTTAACCCAAACTCTTTCTTTTGAACTCTTAACAACAGCTTCGCATATAAGCATATCGCGAAGACCATCTTCAAAAGTAGCAAAATCTTTTGAATTAGTGTTGCCTTCTTCAACTGCTTTATAAATGCATTTGAAATGTTGTTTGAATGTATCAGGGAATCCCTCTACATGGCCACCTGGATAACTTACATAGTTGCCTGTTTCAGGAAGAAGAGTAGATGGGTCTTTTGTAGCTTTTTGGTTAAAGCCATCACGCTTTCCAATCCAAAGTTCGTTAGAATCTTCGCTGTCCCAATGAAGTGCACATTTGCTACCAGCTACAGAAACAACGATTTGGTTTTTATGTCCTGCAAAAACTTGAGAAATGTTGCAACATCCACGAGCTCCATTATCAAAGTGGAACAATACAGTACAATAATCTTCTGTATTGATAGGAACTTCTTCGTAGTCTTCTGGACGAAGTGCCATACCGGAGTATGTTGCGATAGGTTTAAGAGGTTTTTTACGTGTTTTATGGAAAATCTCAAAGTCTGCTAAAACTTCAACAGCTTTTTGACCTGTAATCATTTCAACCATATCAATCCAATGAGAACCTATGTCTGAAAAGGCTCTAGATTCACCAGATTTATCAGGCTCTAAACGCCAACTATAGTCTGTATCAAGTAAAAGCCAGTCTTGAACGTAGCAACCTTGGATAGTAAATACGTCACCAACTTGGCCTTCTTTGACCATATTTTTCATCTGCATAACCTGTGGGTAATATCTGCAGTTAAAGTTTATAGCATTAACAATATTATGCTCTTTAGCATAATTAACTAATTCTCTTGCTTCTTCGACTGTAGTGGTAAAAGGTTTTTCGCAGATTGGGCAAATTCCTTGCTCCATAGCGAATTTAGCGATTTCATAATGAAGACTATTAGGAACACAAATATGTACTGTGTCAGGCTTTTCTGTAAGAAGCATTTCTTTGTAGTCTTCGTAAGCAGCTGGAATACAAAGATCTTCTGCTTTTTCTTTTGCACCTGCTGGGTCAGCAATTGCAACAACTTCAACATTTCCTAGGCGTCTAAGTGCCTCAATATGAGCAACACCAATAAAACCAACGCCTACTACACAAGCTTTAATTTTTTTCATATCACACCTCACAAAAATTAAATTACATTATGATTATATATTAATAATATGCCAAGTTCAATTAATCTTTACGAGGTAGATTTAATAGTGTAATATTATTAGAGATTATAAGGGGGCAGTATGCCCTTACGGGGGAAAATATGAGAGAAGAAGAAAAAATTCAAAAAGGTATTCTTTTTGCGCCACTAACACCTGAATTAGTGGAAATGAAACTTAAAACACATAACTTAAATACAGATTTTAATAAACTTTACGAAGATGAGACAGAAAAGCGCGAGGCAATATTAAAAGAAATGTTTGGCGAGTTTGGTGAAGGAAGTTTTATCCAAGGCCCGCTATACATGCACTACGGAAAACATACAAAAATTGGGAAACGCTTCTTTGGAAACTTCGATCTTCTTATTCAAGATGATGCAGAAGTTGTTATTGGAGATGATTGCAACTTCGGACCTAGAGTAACAATCGTTACTCCTGTTCATCCATTACTTCCAAATGAAAGAAAATCTATGATTGATGCAAACGGTGTTGAAAAGCACCTTTGCTATGCTAAGCCAGTTCATATTGGACATGACTGTTGGTTTGGTGCAAATGTTACTGTTTGCCCAGGCGTTACAATTGGAAATAATTGCGTTATTGCAGCGGGCTCAGTTGTAGTAGAAGATATTCCAGATAACTCTTTAGCCGGCGGAGTTCCAGCAAAAGTTATTAGAGAAATCACTGAAAAAGATAGCATGATATATAAACCTGAAATATTGGCAGATAATAAAGTTAAATAATTTTAAGGAGTACAAAATTATGGAAAAAGTAACATCTAAAGACATAGCAGGGATGATTGATTTATCTTTGCTTAATCCAACATTCACACATCAGGACGTAGTAGACGGACTTAGTCTTGCAAAAGAATATAATGTAGTTAGCGTTTGCGTTCGCCCATGCGACATCACACTTACAAAAGAAATGCTAGCTGGTACAGACATCAAAGTAACTACGGTTATCGGATTTCCACATGGAACTCACACAACTGAAACTAAGGTTTTCGAAACTGAGCAAGCTATTGACCTTGGTTGCGTAGAAGTTGATGTTGTTCAAAACATTAGTTACACACTCTCTGGAGAATATGACAAGGTAGAAGCTGACCTTAAGGCAGTTGTTGATGCGGCACATGCTAAGGGAGCGCTTGTAAAAGTTATTTTTGAAAATGCTTATCTTAATGATGAACAAAAAATTAAACTTTGCGAAATATGTGCGAAAGTAGGAGCTGACTTTACTAAGACAGCTACTGGCTACGCTCCTTCTGGCGCAACACTTCATGACCTTAAACTCATGAGAGCTAACACACCAGAAAACATGAAAGTTAAGGCAGCAGGCGGAGTTAGAACTTTAGATGCAGCTCTTAAAGTATTAGCTGTTGGCGGTTCTAGATTTGGCTGCACAAGAACAAAAACTATTATGGAAGAAGCACTTAAAAGAGAAGCTGAAGGCACATTAGTTCTTCCTGAAATTACAGAAGATACAGAATTATAAAGTGTACGGGGGTTAATTATGGGTAGTGTAGAAGAAATTAAAAAAATATTAGAAGATAGTACTATTCCGCAGCATCCAAAGAAAAAAGATTTTAGAATTGGATGTATCGGTTCTGGCTTTATTATGAGAGACTGCCACTTAGTTTCTTATAGAAACGCTGGCTTTAATCCGGTTGCTATTGCTTCAAGAACTAAAGCTCATGCTGAGGAAGTAGCTGATATGCATGCGATTCCAGTTGTTTACGATACATGGCAGGAATTAGTAAAAGATGAATCTTTAGATATCATCGATATTGCTTATCCACCAGATTGCCAGCCAGAAATAGTTAGAGAAGCGGTTAAGAATCCTAACCTCAAAGGTATTCTTTGCCAAAAGCCTGTTGCTATGGACCTTGCTGGTGCAAGAGAGATTGCATCATTAGGCGAGCAGTATGGAAAGAAAATCGCAATTAATTCAAATATGCGCTATGACCAATCTATGAGAGCTCTTAAAAAACTTCTTGATATGAACGAGCTTGGAGAGATTGTTGTAGCAACAGTTGAGATGAGAGCAATTCCTCACTGGCAAACTTTCCTTACGGAGTATGATAAGTTAGAAATCTTTGGAATGGGAATTCATCATGTAGATTCATTTAGATATCTTTTTGGTGATCCAGAAAGCATTACATGCGTTTGCAGAACAGACCCAAGAAGTAAGTTCCCACATGTTGATGGAATTACACAATATACTTTCCATTATGCAAATGGACTTATGGCAACTAGCTTAGATGATGTTTGGGCTTGGCCAGAAGAACCTTGCGAGAAAGATATTTATATTAAGTGGAGAGTAGAAGGAACAGAAGGTATGGCAGAAGGCACAATCGGATGGCCATTCTACCCAGATCCAGTTCCTAGCACATTAAGATTCACATCAAAGAATTATCCAAATCAGTGGATTGAACCTAAGTGGGATAAAGTATGGTTCCCAGATGCTTTCGAAGGAACAATGGCGTCACTTATGAGAGCAATTGAAGACGATACTGAACCAGAAATTTCCGCAAAGGACAACATCATCACAATCGCATGTGTCGAGAGTTGTTATAAGTCGATAAAAGAGAAACGAACAGTAGAACTCAGCGAGCTATTATAATAGCTCGCGATCATATAGTTCGTACGGGATGCGAGTAAATAAGAAAGGGGTAAATTTATGATTAGTACAGGAATATTTACAGGATATTATCCATATACATTAGATGAAACAATAAAAAGAATAAAAGAATCAGATTTTAACTGCGTGCAGTTAGATGTTTCTTTTAAAGATTTAGATGCAACAAAAGAACCGCTCACAAAGGAAAAAGCAAACATGATTAGAGATAAATTCAGAGATGCAAACCTTCCTATTATTGCGGTTTCAGCATATACAAACTTTATCCATCCAGATCCAGAAATCAGAAAAGCAAACATTGAGTACCTTAAAATGATGATGAAATATGCTAGGGATTTAGGATGCCCTTATGTTGCTTCTGAAACAGGAACATATAACGAAGAGAGCGATTGGGTTTGGGATGAAAGAAATGCATCACCAAAAGTATTTGATGAAGCTATTGCAATTATTAAAGATTTAGCTGCGTACGCTTATGATAATGGTGCAACTTTTATCGTAGAAAATTATGTTAATAATACGATAGGTAGTGTAGAGCAAGTTAAGAGAATGTTTGACGAAGTTGGAACAAAAGGTCTTGGACTTATTTGCGATCCTACAAACTATTTCGATGAAGCTCATTACGCTGATATAGATGGCACATTAAATAGTATCTTTGATAACTTAGCTCCATATATGAAGATAGCTCATGCTAAGGACATCAGCAAAGCTGTTGATACATCTGAAAAGCATGCTGATATTGATGCTGATGCATCTCACTCATTTAGAGGTTCGGGAGCAATCGAACTTCCGGCAGCAGGATTAGGTAATCTTAACTACGAACTTTATGTTAAGAGATTAGCTGAGTGTCATCCAAATATTCCTCTTATTATTGAGCATCTCGATGAAGGCGATATTGAAAGAGCAAAAGGATTTGTTGACGGAGTACTTAAGAAGGTTGGTGTTTAATTATGAATTATCGTGTTGGTGTTGATATAGGTGGAATGAGTATCAAAGTTGGAGTTGTTGATGAGAACTTCAACATCGTTGCAAAACATGTAGTAGAAACTCCTGGTACTTTTGAAGAATCTATGAAGGCTGCTGCTGATGCAGTTTATGAAGTTATTAAACCTTTAGGTATTGAAATAACAGACCTTCCATGCGTAGGAATTGGTACACCAGGTTCTATTTATGAGACAGGTCGTCTTTGCTTTTCAAATAATACTAATTGGAAAGATGTTCCTATGCGTGAAGAACTTCAAAAATATATTCCTGTTCCAGTTTATATAGGAAACGATGCTAACTGCGCTATTATCGGCGAGACTGTTGCCGGTGCTGCAAAAGGAAGAAAGCATGTAATTATGCTTACTCTTGGAACAGGCGTTGGTGGCGGAATAATCATCAATGGAAAAGTTTTCGCAGGTGGCAACGGAGTTGGTGCAGAATTAGGACATATGGTTCTTGTTCATGACGGCTATCCATGTACATGCGGAATTAATGGATGCTTTGAATCTTATGGAAGCGCAACAGCACTTATGAGACAAACAAAAGAAGCTATCGAAGCTCATCCTGAATCAGCAATGGTTAAATGGGTAGAAGAAAACGGCGAAGTTAACGGAAAGACTGCTTTTGAATGTGCTAAGGCAGGCGATAAAGTTGCTATGGAAGTAGTAGATAATTATGCTTGCTATTTAGCAAACGGAATTGGTTCGCTTGTAAATATCTTTAGACCAGAGATTATTTTAATGGGTGGCGGAGTTTCTAATGCAGGCGATTTTCTTTTAGATAAGATAAGAGAGAATATGCCTAAATATACTTTCGCTTATGATGTAACAGGCTATCCGCCAATTGAACTAGCAACACTAGGAAATGATGCTGGAATTATCGGTGCATCATATCAAGATATTATGTAAACGAGGTAAAGAAAATTGATTGAGGTAAAAGACCTAGTAAAAAAGTATGGTGAAAAAGTCGCAATCGATGGGCTTAGTTTCAACATCAAAGAAGGAGAAGTAGTTGGACTTTTAGGACTTAATGGTGCTGGAAAAAGTACGACTATGAATTGCATCACGGGTTATATTGCTCCTACACAAGGAACAATTACTATCGGTGGCTATGACCTACTTAAAGATCCTAACAAGGCAAAAAGTTTAATCGGATATTTACCAGAACTTTTCTCATTTTATTCTGATATGAGAATTGTTGAATATTTAGATTATGTTTGCGATATAAAAGGATTTCCAAAAGATGCCCAGAAAAGAAAAGAGCATATAGATGCAATATGCAAACAAACTGGTATTTCACATCTTTCAGGAAGAATGATTAGAAACCTTTCTAAAGGTTATAAACAAAGAGTAGGTTTTGCACAGGCTCTTATTGGAAGTCCAAAAGTTATTATTTTGGATGAGCCTACAGTAGGTCTTGACCCTTCTCAAATTATTGAGATTAGACAGCTTATTAAAGATTCTGGAAAAGATAGTACAGTAATTGTTTCATCTCATATTCTTTCAGAAATTCAAGCTATTTGCTCAAGGATTATTTTGATACATGAAGGAAAGATTGCTTTTGACGGTCCTATCGAGTCTATTGGAAAGAATATGACAGAAGGTAGTGAAGCTGTTATTAGAGTTAAAGGCGATCACGAAAAAATTGATAGCGTTTTAAGAAGTCTTGATGAAGTTAAAAAGTTTGAAAGACTTGAAGATAAAGAAAAAGATTGTGAAGATTATAATGTTGTTGCTAAGGAAGGTTATGATATTAGAGAAGTTTTGGCAAATGCTTTTGCTAAAGAAGGCTTAACACTTCTTCAACTTTATAGCAAAGAAATTTCTCTTGAAAGTACATTCCTTGCGTTAACAGGACAGAAGAAAGGCAGGGCATAAGATGGGTTCTATATTTAAAAGAGAAGTAAGAGCATACTTTAGAACACCTTTGGGATATGTAATTATTGCCGTTGCTTATTTCTTCTCAAACTATTATTTCTTTACATATAACTTATATGGAAACACAACTGATTTTTCACAGTTGTTCGATTTATTATTCCCAGTAGTTTTATTCTTGGTTCCAGTTCTTACTATGAGACTGATGAGCGAAGAAAAAAAGACTAAGACAGACCAGATGCTTTTTACAGCACCTATTTCCAGACTCGGAATTATCATGGGAAAATATTTTGCAGCAGTTATAGTTTTCTTAATAGCTATATCAGCAACTTTGCTAGATGCTGTAATCGCATCTTTCTATGGCAAGGTTGATTGGCCATGTATAATAGGAAACTTTATTGGCTTAGGCCTTTTAGGACTTGCTCTTATTGCTATTTGCCTTTTCCTTTCATCACTTACAGAAAGCCAGGTAATAGCAGCTGTTTTAGGATTTGCAGTTAGCTTATTCCTTATGCTAGTTGATGCAATTTCTTTAGTAGTTAAGAGTAAATTCTTCCAGGCATTCTTCGAATATATTTCATTTAATGAAAGGTATTCGCCTTTTACATTAGGAATTGTAGAACTTCAAAATGTAATATTCTTTTTAAGCGTTGCAGCGCTATTTTGTGCAATTACAACTGCACTTTTAGAGCGCAAACGCTGGAATTAGAGGTGGCATCATGAGAGATTTTTATAATAATAAAATTAAAAAATTATTTAAGACTGAAAGTGGCCGCCTTAATGGATTGTTTGCAATTCTTATTGTACTTATAGTTGCAATCGTATTTTTACTTAATGCGGTAACACGTTCAGCATCAGAGCATTTGCCTTTAAGTGCAGACTTAACAGCTAATGGCAATTTCGATCTTGGAGAAGATTCTAAAGAGGTTCTTTCTTTACTTGATGATAATATTAATATTTATGCCCTTGCTTCTAAAAATAGTTATGATGGCAATTCTTATTTAATTCAAGTAAGAAAGATATTAGAACAATATCCAAAGTTTAGTAAACATGTAAACTTAGAATTTGTTGATTTTGCAGCAGACCCTACATTCACTACACAATATCCAAATCTTGATTTATCAGAAGGTGATGTTTTGGTAGTAGGACCAGAATCAACTAAGCAAATTCAACTTGCTAGCATGTTTAATTATACTTACGACACAAACCAAAATCTTAACATTACTGGTTCACGTGCAGAAGAAGCTATTTCATCTGCAATCGTTAGCGTAATTACTGAGGACCCAGTTAATGTTTCAGTACTTACAGGTAATGCTGTTTCAGAAGATAGAAACACATTAGAAGCGATTCTTGTTGATAATAACTTTGTTGTAAATGAACTTGATATGGTTACAGGAGATTTTAGTGAATCTGAAATTTTAGTTTTGCTTGCTCCACAACAAGATTTATCTGAAGACGTTCTTAAGAAGATTGATAGCTTCTTATATAACAATGGTGAGTATGGAAGAACATTAATTTACTCAGCAGATGTTAATCAGCCTGAACTTCCTAACTTAGAAGTATTCTTAAGAGAGTGGGGAATTCAAATTGATAAAGGTGCTGTTTTTGAGACAGATGAAAATAATGTTTATGGATATCAACCATATTATCCATTTACAAAATACACAGACGATACATTCGTTACATTACTTAGAGATCAATCAAAGAAAGTTTTAGTTCCACTAGCTAGACCAATAACAAAATTGTTTGATTTCAAAGATAATAAAACAGTAACACAACTTTTAGATTTTACATCAACAACAGGCGTTAGACCTGAGAACGCTGGCGAGAACTTTACTACAGATGATTCTATTAGAAGAGGACCTATGCCAGCTATGTTGTTCTCAACTCTTACAGTAGGTTCAGATGTAAAACCAAGTCAGGTTCTTGTATCACCTTCAACAGCAATGTTCTCATCAACAATGCTTGGAAATACATCAATTGCTAACAGCGAATATTTAATCGCGATATTAAATACTATTACTCAAAGAGAAGATGCAGTTTCCATTGAGGCTAAATCTTTAGCTGGAAATACACTTACTATTTCTTCTAAAGCTGCTTCAGCTTGGGGCGTTGTGCTTTGCATAGTTGTTCCAGTTCTTATACTTGCAGCAGGTATCTTAATCTACCTTAAACGGAGGTATAGATAGTGAAGAAGAAACTTCTAAAGTATATTATTTGGACGGCTGCTGTAGTTTTAGCTTTAGTTATAGCTTTAGTCGTTGTTGATAGTATTTCGAATGATACGAAGACAACTGTTAAAGTTTTCATAAATAAAGAGGCAACGGATATTGAAACTGTAACAGTTACAAATAGTTACGGATCATATTTAGTATATTCTCAAGATGATGGATACATGATTGATGATATGCCTTCTAACATTATCGATGAAGAAGGATTCTATGAGCTCATGTATCATAGTTGTGCTTTCGGTTCTCTTAGAGAAATTGAAAAGGATGCAAAAGATCTTGCTCTTTACGGACTTGAAAATCCGGCGGCACATGTAGAGGTCGAATTTACTAACGGACAAACTTTTTCACTTACCTTAGGTGATAAAGAAAAAGTAAGCGGAAACTATTATGGAATGGTTAACGATGATAAGAGCGTTTATCTTTTTGCAGAAGAAGATGTTCTTTATTTCTTAGTTCCTAAGACAACTTATATTTCAATGCAGGTTACACCTCCTCTAGCAGTATCTAGTCCACTTACAGCACTTAAAGATGTTACTTTCTCAGGCACAGCGTTAGAAAAACCTATTCATATTGAAGCTGTTGAAAAGAGCAATCCGCAAGCGGTATTAGATGCAGTTTCGTTTGGACCTGCAACCCATATAGTAAGGCTTAATGGCACTTACGAATTAGACCAAACTTATGGCGTTGAAGTTTTAGGCTCTATATTAAATCTTAAAGCAACGGATGTAGTTGGATATAATCTTACATCGGAAGATTATTCTAAGTTGGGATTTGATAATCCATTTATGCAAGTTGATTTTTCACTTAAAAATGGAACAGATTACATTGCAGACTATCAACTTAAAATTGTTGCATACGGAGAAAAATATTTAGCAGCTATGAAAGATGCGGGAGTTGTATTCTTAATTGATCCACCTGCATTTGCTAGCATTGATTATACAAAACTTTGTTTAAGATGGTTCTTATCACCACTTAGAGCTGATGTGAAAAATCTTATTGTTGAATTTGATGGACAACAATATGAATATACATCAGGAAAAACAGATGATGGAATTTGGGCCAAAGTTAATGGAAAAACTATGGATTCAGAAGCGTTCTTAGGTTTATATAGATTAGTAACTAGCGCATCTGCAGATGGAAAATATTTAGAGAATACATCGAACGCAGGAGCGCCACTAATGACAATAACTTATAAGTATAATGATGAATCGAAACCTGACGACGTTATGAAACTATATAGTGGAAGCACTAGACGCGTTAATGTTGAAATTAATGGAGTGACTGAATTTGATATGAGAGAAACTTTTGTAGATGCAATGAAGAATGCATGCAGAAATTCTCTTACAGGTGGGCCAATAGAAGAAAACTGGTAAAAGAGGTAATTTATGGACAAATTAAAAGTAGCAGTAATTAGTTGTGGCATGATTACAAATAAGGCACATATTCCGGCTTATAAAGCTTATCCGGATAAGTGCGAAGTTGTTGCGGTATCAGATCTTAACGAAGAAGCTGCAAGAGATACAGCCGCTAGATGGGGGATTCCTCGTTGGTATACAAATACAGAGGAGATGCTTGCTAAAGAAAAACCTGACTTAGTTTCCGTTTGCGTTCCTAATGGATTGCATAAAGAAATGACAATGCTTGCGCTTTCTTATGATGCTAACGTAGCATGCGAAAAACCTATCGCACTTAACCTTGCCGATGCAAAAGAAATGTATGAAGAGGCGGGTAGAAAAAATAAACTTTTATCTGCTTGTCAAGTTTTAAGATTTTACCCTGAATATTGGTTTGCAAAAGAAATGTATGATGATGGAACTTTAGGAGATGTTTATTACTCTGAGTTCTCACTTATTAGAAGAAGAGGAGTTCCAAAGTGGGGAGCATTTCATAAAAAGAGCGCTAGCGGTGGCGGAGTTCTTTGCGACCTTGGCGTTCATATGATTGATGCTGCTTTATGGATTATGGGAAGTCCAAAAGTAATTTCCGTTTCAGGAAATACTTCTTCATATATTGCTAGAAATGAAAAAGATGTTAGAACAAGCCTAAAAGAAAGTGGAGCACCTGCAGGTGTATTTACTCAGCAAGTTTATAAACCAGAAGAATTTGAAGTTGAGGAATTTGCAACAGGTTCTATTAGAATGGAAAATGGAAGTACAATGAACTTTAAAACTTCTTGGGCTGTAAATCTTCCTCAAGAAACAAATATGCGTCTTGCTGGAACTAAGGCAGGACTTTTACTTCCTGAAATGAAGTTACTTACAACAATGGGAAAATATCAAGCTGATGTCGAACCTAGAGTATTTGCTGATGAAGCTCCTTTTGCAAACGAAGTTTTCCCAGGACATTTCCAATTATTAAATAATATGATGAATCATATTCTATGTGGCGAAGAATTAATAGTAAAACCAGAGCAAACCCTTACGGTTACAGCAATTATTGAGGCTTTTTATAAGTCTGCCGAGCTAAAACGTGAGGTAAAATTGGACGAAATTTAGTACAAATTTTGACATTGTATTAAATATGATACAATGCTAAAATGTATATATGTAAATATGGGGTAATACCCAGTAAAATTATAGGAGGTCTCTATGAAAAAATTACTTGTAGTTCTTCTTACAGTCGCTATGGTAGTTGCTCTTGCAGCTTGTGGCGGAAAGAAAGAAGGAAAATCAGGCGACGCTAAATCACTTAAGTTAGCTTCACACGATGCTATCGTAGAAGGTAACCCATACCGTGTTCGCTATGAAAAAGATATCCAAGAAGCAGCAGCTGATGCTAAAAACTATGGATACGAAGTTAGCTATTCATCATTCGTAGCTAACAACGATGCAAGTACAGAAGCTCAACAATTACAGAGCTCAATTGACAGTGGATTTGATATCATCATCAACGACCCTGTTGCTACAACAGGTCTTGATCCTATCATCTTAAAAGCACAAGACGCTGGTATCGTTTATATCAACGCTGACTGCTGCTACATGTCAACAGACGTTAACGTACTTAACATCGTTACTGACCAAGAATACCTTGGTTACACAACAGGTACATACGCTGGCGAAGTTCTTGGTAAAGGCTCTAAAGTTGCTATGATCGCAGCTATGGAAGGCAACCAAGCTAACACAGACCGTCAACGTGGATTCGAAAAAGCTTGCAAAGAGCAAGGCTTAGAAATCGTTGCTACAGGAAACCATGATTGGGATCCACAGTTATCAACAGATGAAATGACAAGAATCCTTAGCACAGGTACACAATTTGATGGCGTTTTAGTATCACAATGCGCTGAAAATGCTCTTACAGCATTTGAAAACGCTGGTGTTGATTATCCTAAATTCATCGGATTTGGTGATACAGGTGCTTTCATGCAAACAATGCTTAAGATCAATAAAGATGCAGTTGTTTGTCCTTACATCGTTCTTTCAAACCCTCCAGGAGTTGGCGCTACAGCACTTAACTTTGCTCTTAACCAAATCGCTGGTAACAAATTGAAAGATGGTATCTATGCTCCAGGTTATGAAGATACTCACCAAGTATGGATCAAATCTAGAGTATGCTACACAGATAAAGACGTTGTAGCTGGCACAAAAGTTGAAGGCAAATCAATCGAAGAATTTGCTAACAGCTATGAAGCTGGTGACTCAATCACATTCTGGCTCAACTTTGATGAAGTTAAAGAAGCTTACTTTAACTAATCTAAACTTAATTTAAGGTTGGTATTCCGGCCGGCATTATATGCCGGCCGGTTTTACACAAAAGAAATATTTTTTAATTACTTGTACTTATACTTAAATTCGAATATTCCATTTGATATACAAATGATTAGATAAAATAGATTGCTATTGGGGAGGTGGTTAATTTGTTAGAGATGCGTGATATCAACAAGCGTTTTGGCGCTGTTGTTGCTTTACATGATGCATCCCTTACAGTCGGAGAAGGTGAAATAGTTGCTTTAGCCGGTTCTAACGGTTCTGGTAAGTCCACTATGATTAAAGTGCTTGCAGGTTTGTTTGCACCTAATAGTGGAAAAATTTTTATTGATGGAAAAGAAGTTACTATTCATTCAGGTGTAGACTCTGCAAAAGAAGGAATTGCTACAGCATTCCAAGATTTAAGTCTTATACCTACTATGTCTGTGCAGGATAATCTCTTTTTAGGATGCGAGCCCTTAACAAAGGCTGGCTTTGTTGATGAAAAGAAAGAAAGAGAAACAGTTCTTGAAATTCTAGAACGTTTTCATATTAATTGTGACCCAGATGATTATGTTCAAACCTTAATGCCTTCAACACAAAGTATGTTAGAGGTTGCTAAGGCTGTATTTAGAAAACCTAAATATCTTTTATTAGATGAGGTTACAGCAGCTCTTCATTATGATGAAATTGAAACATTGTTTGGAATAATGCGTGAACTTAAAGCAGAGGGTGTTTCTATGATTTATGTTACTCATAGAATGAACGAAATTTTTCAAATCTGCGATAAGATTACTATTATGCGAAGCAGTGATACTGTTATCTCAGGTGATGTTAAAGACTTTACACTTGATGACATAGTTTATTATATGACTGGCGCTAGACCAGAACATGCAGATAAGTCAGGCAGTAATGCATCTGTCTTAAATGATGATAGAGAAGTTATTGTTGACATTCAAAATATTCAAATTGAGCCTAAGGTTCACGATATTTCACTTAAAGCTTATAAAGGCGAGATTGTTGGTATTGGTGGACTTGAAGGCCAAGGACAATCTGAAGTTATTAGAGCTATCTTAGGTGCTGTTAAACCTCAGCAAGGAAATATTAATTATATGGGCAAAGATGTTCACTTTAAGCTTCCTGCTGATGGTGTTAAAGCTGGTATTGGATTTATTTCAGGTGAAAAAAGAGTCGAGGCTCTTTTCCCAATTAGACCAATTTATGAAAATATTTTTGCTGGCAATGCAGCTAAAAATAGTTTGTTTAAGTTCTTAAAGAAAAAAGAAGTTTTAGAATTTTCCCAAGAAGCAGTTGATAAATATAATATTAAAATAGGCAAACTTAAAGATCCAGCAGATTCACTTTCAGGTGGTAACCAACAAAAATTAGTTGTTGCTCGTTGGATTGCTATGAACCCAAATCTTTTATTGCTTGATGACCCTACAAAAGGTGTTGATATTCATTCACGTCAAGAAATACACGATATCATTAGAGAATGTGCTGCTAACGGAATGACAGTTATTGTTTCTGCTAGTGATACAGAAGAACTTATGAACATTTCTGAAAGAATTTATGTATTCTATGAAGGAAAAGTTTCAGCTGTTCTTGAAGGTGAAGGAAAGACAGAAGCTCATCTTGTATCAGCAATGATGGGTCTTAAAGAAAATGAAAAGGAGGTAAATGCAAATGACTAAAATAGCTACTTCCTTTAGACGTTTTCGTAAAAAACCTGCTTTTACAGGATTTATTTTATTCGTAGTCGTACTTATTTTGAATATTGTTATTCAAGGTATGGCTGTTTGTGCCGCTAAAGGTTTTTCAGTTGAGAATATGTTTGCGTTCTTTACACCAAACAATATTAATTCACTCTTCTATACAAATATGCCATTTATGATGGTTACGATAGGCCAAGCATTATTGCTTTTAGTTGGCCAGATGGATATTTCTATTGGTATCCAAATAGCACTTGTTAACGTTGTATGTATTATGGTTCCACAAACTACTGGTTGCCCAGTTTGGTGTGGATGGATAGCTGGTATGTTAGCAGCTTTCGCTATTTCTGCATTAGCAGGCTTTTGCTGCGCAGTACTTAGACTTCCAGCTTTGCTAGCAACTTACGCGTTAACTTATTTAGTACAAGGCATTAACGTATTGATTATGAATGTTCCTCAAGGTTCTGTACCAATGGAATATTGGAGACCATATCAATCAAACATTTTAGGCTTTATTCCAGTTGCAGCTATCGTTCTTGCGGTAGTACTTCTTATATGGCTTTTCTTTGGAAAGAGACGTTTTGGAAAAGCTGCATATGCAGTTGGTACTAACCAAAGAAACGCATTCGCTGCAGGAATTAGCCCTGTTGGCACACAGATGAAAGCTTTCTTAATTAAAGGTTTCTTCGTAGGTGTTGCAGGTATTTGCATCACTCTTATGTCAGCATCTGGTAACCCTCTTCAATGTGAACAATACGGTATCCAATCACTCTCAGCAGCCATCATTGGTGGTATGGGCTGGGGCGGATGGGGCTCCATCTCATGTGGTGTATTTGGTGGTGGATTCTTCGTCCTTATAAAGAACGCCGTATACTATTTGTTCTCATTCTTAGGCGATGTCATTTACGGATTTGCCGTTTCAACATTCTGGCAAAACTTCGTTTCAAACTTAATTATCTTTGGCGGATTGTTAATGACATTAGTAACAGCAAAAGAACAAAGAAAGACCTTACAACAAGGTTTGAAAGCACAGTTCAAGAGAGGAGAGAAAAATGTCCAATAAGAGTACAAGTTTAAGTTATAAACCAAATAAAGATTTCTTCTCTAAGGCGAACTTATTTATTCAAACACATACAGCACTTATGGCAGTATTTATTTCAATTATTTTGATTATTGTTACTGCAATTATTAATCCAAATAGTTTGAACATAGTTGCTGTTGGTAACGTTATATTACTTACAATTCTTCTTAGTATCCCGGCAGCAGGCCAGACGCTCGTCTTAATCGGCGGAGGAATGGATTTTGGTATTGGCGCAGTTATGAGTTCAACTGCAATCCTTACAACATATATTATGAGAGGTGAGAATGGTCACTTCTTGCTGGTATTTGTTATAGCAATGGCAATTGGTGTTGGAGTCGGTTTCATAAATGGTCTTTGTGCAGTTAAGATCGGACTTCCAGCTATGATTATTACAATGGCTATTGCCAATATCGTTACAAGTATGCAATACATCCTTACTGATGGTGTATTGTCAGGTTTTGCATCACCAGCTATTACTGCTACAGTTAACTACAGAATCTTTGGTGTTATTCCTAGCGTAATTATGTATGCAGCAATTATTTGGCCAATCGTATTTTTCATCTTAAATAAATCACGTTTTGGTAAACAAGTTTACTTAATCGGTAATAATGAAAAAGCTGCTTTATTAAATGGTGTTAGAACTGATAAGATAAAGATTCTTACCTATGTTATTTCAGGCGTTTTAGCTGCTTTTGCGGGTATTTTAGGTGCCGCTTATATGCAAACAGCTCGTTGCCAAGTTTTTGATAACTATGCTTATCAATCACTTATAGCAACAATCATCGGTGGAACAACTTTTGCAGGTGGTAAAGGTTCATATGCAGGAAGTATCGCAGGTGCTCTCGTTATGGTATTACTTGATATTCTTCTTACAACACTTAACCTTCCACAATCACTTAGAAATGTATGTAACGGTGTTATCTTGATTCTACTTCTTATGTTATACAACAGAGAAAAATCAGTAAGACAATAAAAAAAAATAAAAGAATGCAAGGCCGGCCAATTACTGGTCGGCCTTGTTTAGTTAAAGGGATATAAAGATGGATAATAAAAAAAGTTTAATAAAAAAATTAACCACTCTTATTATCATTACCGGTACAATTTATGCTTGCTCTTACGTACTAATCAGCGGTCTGCTTAATGAGATAGTTGATGAATTTAATCTAACGGGTGCCGCAGAAGGATTAGCTCCATCACTTCTTAGTTTTGGAATGATGGTTGCTGTTATCGTCTTTCCTGCGCTGCAAGGCAGAATAAGAAAGATGACAATGATCTTTATTTCAGGCATTGTTCTTGCTGTATGTATCTTCTTTATGGGCATATCTCAGTCATGGATTATGTTTGCAATCTTTACATGTATTATGGGATTGGCTGCAGGCGGAATCGATACTTTCTCAAATGCAATAATTATAGATATGTATCCAGAAGACAGTTCAAAGCCTATGGGATTATTCCACGGCTTTTATGGACTTGGCAGTTTAATTATGCCACTTGTTGTTACAGGACTTCTTACATTCACTATCTGGAGAAGTGCTTATTATATCGTTGCAATTCTTATGATACTTGCAATGGTTTTCTATTTTATCTTCAAAAGAAAAATGGATCAAGCTGGCGGAATAGTTGAGTCTCAAGAGAAAAAACTCAAATTAAAAGATATAGGAAATTATCTTAAGAATAAGAAAAATATTGTTATGCTTGTAATTAGCATAACGCTTTCTATGGCGCAAATGGGTGTCACTTCATGGATTGCTAGATATATGGCAGTGCAATACGATATGGAGTCTTTGGGCGCGATTTGCATAACCCTTTATTGGATATTTGCAACTATTAATAGATTCTTAATGCCTAAACTTAAAATTAAAGGAATAAAACTTCTCTTATATGGAAGTGTATTGTTTGCAATCTTTTTATTGATAGGTATTTTTTCTGGCAGCCCAATAGTAATGAGCATTATGGTTTCTCTTTGCGGATTAGTTAGCGGACATTTTTGTCCCGTTACTTTTATGGTTGCAGCAGAAGACTATAAAGAAGCAACTACACTTACAACTTCAATAAATTCACTTGCAATGAATGTAGGAAGAGTACTTATTCCGATAATTATTGGTGCAGTTAAAGCTGTAACAGACATGAATTTTGGAATGGTTATGACAGTTATTGCAACAGTAATTGGCATAGTAGCATGTTTCGTATTTATAAAATTTAAAAAGAAAGAAGCTAAGGAAGCTTAAAAGATGAATTTTTATAACGGGAAAATATTTGATGTAAAAACGTTGGGATATATTGAAGGTGGATTTTCTGTTGAAGATGGAAAATTTACTAAAGTGTGTTCATGCATAAGCGAGGGCGAAGACCTTAAAGGAAAGAAAATTATCCCGGGTCTTATTGATATACATGGTCATGGAAATAGTGGATATGACTTTTCTACTTGCAACTTAGATGGCCTTAAGGCGATGGCTAAATATTTGGCATCTAATGGAATCACTTCTTTTGCAGCAACAAATATGACCGCACCTTTTGATGCACTAAAAGATGCTTATCAAAACGCTTTATATATTCATAAAAATAGAGAAGAAAACGAAGCTAGAGTTTTAGGAATAAATATGGAGGGGCCGTTCTTTTCTTACAATAAAAGAGGCGCTCAAAATCCTGAATTTTTAGCTAAGCCAGATGTTAATATTTTTAATGAACTAAATTCTTCTTGCGAAGATTTAATAAAAATAGTATGTGTTGCTCCAGATACGGAAGGAGCTTTGGACTTTATAAGTGAAGCTTCTAAAGTTTGCACAGTAAGCGTTGCGCATACAGAAGCTGATTATGATTTAACCTTAAAAGCTTTTGAAGCGGGTGCAACTCATATGACTCATTTATTTAATGGCATGGTAGGAATTCATCATAGGAATCCAGGACCAGTTCTTGCGGCACATGACACAAAGAAAGTTTATGTAGAACTTATTTGCGATGGAGTTCATATTAATCCAGCAGTTATAAGAGCCGCGTTCAAACTTTTTGAAGGAAGAGTGGTTATTATTTCTGATTCGCTTGCATGTTGTGGTTTAGAAGATGGAAATTATGATATGGGCGGATTAAATGTTAACCTTAAAGGATTAAAGGCAACGCTAGACGATGGAACGCTTGCTGGCAGCGTAACAAATCTTTATAAGATGATGAAGAACGCTATTAGCTTTGGAATAGACGAAGGCGAAGCAATTAAGTCATGTACAATTAATCCAGCAACGCAGTTAGGATGCGCTGATAAAGTTGGTTCGATTGAGGAAGGAAAGGCAGCAGACTTTATTGTCTGCGACGACGACTTGAATATTGAAGCTGTATATATAGCAGGAAAGAAAAATTTATATTGATTTTTTATCAAAAAAAATATATATTAAAAAAGAAGATAGTATATGTATCTTCCTTCGTGACGATGTCGAGTGACGGTTCTGACTCGACGATAAAATAAAAATTGACCGAGCGAAGATTTCTAAGCGGAGTTGACTTATCGCCAACTCCGCTATCTATTCAAATAAACTATGGAATACGATCTTGATATTTATCTATTATCACAAAAGTTCATAAATGACTATCCAATTTCAAAGTATCCAGAATTAATGAACAAGCATGGGAGACCATATAGCTGTTTGTTGATAGATACTCATGAGGATTATTTAATTTGCGTTCCTTTCCGTTCTTCAATTAATCATAAGAATGCATTCTTTTTTAAGGGAACCAAAAGGTCAGCTAAAACAAAATCTGGTTTAGATTATTCTAAAATAGTATTAATTAAAAATACAAATTATCTTGATGATTGCAGGGCAATAGTTGATCAGGATGAATACAAAGAAACGATTACGCATTTATCAACAATTGTTATTGAAGTAAATGAATATATTGAAACATATATAAATCATGTAAAAGGAATTAAAACTCTTCATCCGAAAAAATTCGAACGAAAATATAAATATTCAACATTACAATATTTCCATGACATAATGAATGTATAAGAAAAACATTTGAATTCAGATAGGCAAAATCCCCGAAGCTCGGCAGAGACTATCGGGGATTTGCTTTTGTGTGATATATCGAAAAATTACTTGAGTTCCATTATTTATTAAGAATAATTTCTTTTCCTTTTCTATCAGACTCATAAATAGCATCAAGAATCTGTGTTACTACGAAAGCTTGCTCAGGTTTAACTAGTGGCTCTTTGTTATAAAGTACTGCATCAAGCCATTGCTTTGCTTCTAAGATTTCAGGAGCTTCTCCTAAGCCACCTTCAAAGAAAGCAACGTTACCAGCAGAGCAAATTTCTTCGTCTGTAAGAAGCCCAGCATGTCCTCTGTTAATAACGAGTTTGTCTTCTGGGTAACTCATTCCTGAGTAGAGGTCAGCTCCGGCTTTTGTTCCACAAAGAGTTGTTGATGCTTCTCTAGATTCTCTCATGTTGATTGCCCATGAAGCTTCAAGATTAATGCATGCACCGTTTTCAAATTTAATCATACCGAAAGCGGAGTCTTCAACTTCGTATGTTTTAGGATCCCATGGTCCAAACATATTTCCTTCAACAGCTTTAGGGTCGTTTCCAAGTTTATAGAAAACTTTTCCTGTAACGCTTACTGGTTTATAGTTGTTCATCATCCATAAAGTAAGGTCAAGTGCATGTGTTCCAATATCAATAAGTGGACCGCCGCCTTGTTGAGATTTGTCTGGGAATACGCCCCATGTAGGAACTGCACGACGTCTTATAGCGTGTGCCTGGCCATAATAGATTTCTCCTAATTCGCCAGCTTCAACCATTTTTCTAAGAGTGATAACTTCTGGACGAAAACGATTTTGATAACCGAGAGTAAATTTCTTTCCACTCTTTTTCCATGCATCCATCATCTTCTGAGCATCTTTTGTGTTATGAGCCATTGGCTTTTCGCACATAACGTGTTTGCCAGCTGCAAAAGCAGCACATACGATAGGGCAGTGTGATACGTTTGGAGTCAAAACATGAACAACATCAATAGTTTCATCTGCCAAAAGTTTTTTGTAGTCTTTATAAACTTTTGCTCCTTCAACACCAAACTCTGCAGCTGCTTTTTCTGCACGTTCAACATGAATATCGCAAAAAGCTACCATTTCGCATTTGTCACTAAATTTTTTAAGTGTTGGCATATGCTTATTATTAGCGATACCGCCACAACCGATAATACCTATTCTTAATTTTTTCTTTGCCATAATATTCTCCTTTAATTATTTAATATATTGCTACAAAGCTCTACATAACGTTTAAGTTGTTCTTCTGAATCTACTGTTTCGTCGAAGTGGTGTCCTTCGTACTCGCTTGAAATATATCCTTTATATCCGCACTCTTTAATAGTTGCTAAGATTTCTTCGAATGGAATACATGGGTCATGCTTACCATCAGGAAGATAATAGAATTTGCCATGGATATAAGGTGCAACATCAAGCACATCTTTTAATTGCTCGATTCTAGCAGGGGCTGAGAATTTAGCGAACATCTCAGCTGCTGTATGTAATTCAATTTCATTAAAGTCTTTTCCTTCTAAGTCTGCTTCAGTAGCACCATTAGCATGCATTTGGATAATCTCATCAAGTTTATCCTGACGGCATCCGAACTCAAGCGCCTGATCTAAATATAATTTATGAGGCATTGTCTGGAAGATTGAGAAGTCAGGAACAAATCCAAGCCATCCTTCGCCTTCGTTCTTCATAATGTCGAAATACTCTTTCCACATAGGAACTTCTGGGTGGTGAGGGTGGTGCATTTCAACCGCAAGCTTAACGCCAAGATCTTTACAGTATGGAAGCATCTTTCTAAAAATTGCTGGTGAAATTGCTTGTTGAGTTCTAACAAGTGGGAAGCCTGCTTTCTTAGCATAAATCATATCGTTTACAGTAAAACGAATAATTTCATCTTCTGTTAAGTCTCTATCAGAACGAATACCCATATCGATATATGCGCTCCAGCATACTGGCTCTAACTCATAGAAAGCTAATCTTTCTTTGAACCATGTAAGCCATTCATCTGATGGGTAAGGGTATTCAGGAACCATCATAGCGGCAACAATTTCAACACCTTTATATCCCATGTCATGAGCTTTCTTTAAGCATTCATCGAGGTCTAATTTTTCATGAATAAATTCAGTAGCAAAACTATATAAAGTAATTCCTAATTTGATATCGCCGTTCATTATTTCGCCTCCTTTGCATTTTTAGTTTCAGTAACATCGCTGTCTAAAACTAAATATTCTCCAAAGTAACCTGTATAAGGCACACGGTGCTTCATATAAACGCGTAGCTTGTGCTCGCCACATGTAAG
This sequence comes from Lachnospiraceae bacterium, assembly GCA_045599965.1. Classification (GTDB taxonomy): domain Bacteria; phylum Bacillota; class Clostridia; order Lachnospirales; family Lachnospiraceae; genus RGIG5612. The sequence goes on from JAZRXA010000042.1 coordinate 46,416, forward strand.
GCCGCCTTTTTTGAAAACGGTTACTATTGCAGGAGTCCTAACATACCAATACTCCTTAAAACATTCTGGGAGTTCTTCAATCAAAAATTCTTTTCCGTTTAAGAAGAAAGAAATATCCCCTGCAGGAACTTCCTCATCATCAACCCAGAATTTTAATTCTTCGATACAACTAAGGAAGGCTCCTCTGTATGAAGGGTATTTGATTTTGAATTTATAACCATATGTATATCCGTCTACAGCTACATTTTCAAAATCATCTTTACAAATTAAAATTTTGTTATAAGCTTGAAAATCCATAATCTCCTCCTATAAAAATCTTTTATAATTCACGAATAATTTCGTAAAATTTCACTTCATGTGTTAAAAGCTGCGTGTGCAAATTTAATGTATTATCCACACAATCTAAATAATGCGATATTCTTTGTGGGTGCACTATATCTCTTAGATAATTTATATCGTTAGGCTGCAAATCATCAATAATACCGAATCTCATCCACTCGTCAAAAAGACTTCCATGCTCGCGGTTTATTGTTGATGTAATAACTTTATATCTTCCGTTTTCGACACCCTCTAAAGTTAGAGAAATATCCTTTGTCATTTGGTCTGCGAAATTAGAGTAGGCCATTTCTATTTCCATGCCTTGGCCACCACTAATACAAAACATTTCATTAAAATGAGTGTAGTTGCAAAGGACTATGTTATAAAGGTTAATACCATTAGAAACAGCCATAAGCCCATCTTCTTTTTTTAATAGAATATTAGAAATTTGGTTAAGTCTTTTAAGCGCTGAAAAGCCAGGCTTTTTAAGCCCGTTCTTTGAAAGAAGTCCAGGACTTCCAAATAATATTCTACTTGAATCAGAATACTCATCAGCTGAGTCAGAAAGTTTCCAATAACCAATCGCTTCAACGAGTCCAACAAGGTCTATTGTATTTTTTGTAAGGAAAGCAGATTGGAAACATGTATCGTTTGTATAATCTTCGGTTTGCAAAGAAGAACCCATAGCAACTAACCAAAGTCTTTGTGTTATCTTTTTGTGGCTTTCTAATACTTTTTTTATTTTAACTATTTCGTTGTATATGTGATTGGTATCAGAAGAGATAAGTCTTCTATGCGTATCGATGATTTCAGAATCTTCATAAGGGAAGACGCATGCAGAGATAAAGTCTGGTGTAAACTTTAACTTTTCCATTTCTGAAAGAATAATATCTAAAACGTTTCCGCGCATTCCAGCATTATAGGTTATTCCGCCAATCTGAACATTTGGAAGTAAAACTTTTATTTGGTTATACATGCTTTGACAACGCTTTGCAAAATCAGCAGGATCTTCTTGAAGCCATAAATATTCATCGGCATTTATACCAATATCAAAATACCAACTTTCAACTTCTTCAACACCGAAGTTGTTAATTGCATGTTTAATAAGAGCCAAAGCTTTTTCTTCAATATTTTTTATGTTTGTCTTTTTGGAGTCAGAGGAGTGTTGAGATACAACGACTCTAGAAGTTCCAATTGTAAAAACAGTTTCGTTTCTTAACGTTAAGTCAATAAAAGGTTTCATTCTATGGTTTTGCAAAATTTCCATGCATGAATCGAAAATTGAAAAGTTATATCCACCGGTTGATAAAGGCGGGATTATCTCATCATTTAAGAAACCTTCAATTCTTCCATAGGTAAATCCGATTTCGTTTTGAACTAGTGCAAGATGAGATTGAAAATTACTATTTAATAAATTTTTGCAGAAACCAAGATTTATTAGTTTGTTCCATATAGAATCTATAACGTTATTTTCACTTGGGTTGGTTATAGTGTAATTGATTTGGTCTGGATACCTAATTGCACCACTGTTTTCATCTATAGGTGAAGATGCAATCGCTCTAAACTCATTTTCAACTGTTTGATAATCAACATGTTTTGCTGCTAAAGAAGAAGGGTTAGGAGCAATAGTAGGCTCTGCAGTTTTTCTATATTCGCTAGGAGTCTTTTGATAATATTTGTAAAATGCTTTGCAAAAGGCAGCAGAAGAAGGGAAACCGTTTTCAAAAGCAATAGTAGTGATTGAATTATTGGTTTCTGTTAAATCTGACAGCGCATGACGAAGTCTAATGTTTTGTAAACAATTGTTTAAGGTATCGCCTGTAGTTTTTTTAAAAAATCTTGAAAGATAAGAAGTGTTAAGGTGCGTAAGTTCCGCTAAGTCGTTTAACGTGATAGGAGCTCTATAATTTTGCTCTAAGTAGTTTAGTATCATTGACTGCCTACTTCCATACGCATCTTCGCTAGCAGCAACCTTAATATCCTCGTTGAAATGGAAACATGAAAGATAATAAATAAGGCCGTAGCAAAGTTCTATTTGATGCAAATCACCAAGCTTAGTATGCTCAAAATGAGCTAAGACAATATTTGAAAGAATACGACGCAGCTCAGAGTAATCTCTTTCTGTATCAGAAACACTGTTGCATATAAAGCGACCGGTTGTGTGTGTTTTATTATCTTGGAAAAATTCCTTCTTTAAAGAAATAATAGTTACTAGATTATTTCCCGTTGCGCTATAAACAGGAAAGTCATTTGATTGAACAAGTAAAATATCGTTTTGATTTAAATAGATTGTTTCTTGACGAAGTTGAACTTTTATTTCACCAGTTAAGACAAACAAAAATTCAACGTCATCACTTAACTTGTGAACGTCTCCTTGCAAAGAAAGAATATTTACAGATGTTACAGGCGAGGTCTTAGGTTTTGCTGCCATTTTGTATACTCCTTAGGAAAAAATATTGTTATTTCCTAAATTATACTTATTTTATTGTCAAAAAGTCAAAAAAACAATGTTAAATATTGACTTTTTCGGCCAATTTTTTGTATTTTTTTGACATGTTTAAAAAAGCATCATAAAAGAGCTAAAAACAAGTAAAAAAATAAGGTCGCATTTAGGTTGCGAGCATATATAATTATAGTACTATAGAATCATTAATTATCCTGGAAGGACTATATAAGATGATACCTGAGAAATTTTTAAATAATCCAAAATATAAAATTGTACCAACTAAGTTTGGCGACGAAACTATAGATGTTATCTATCGTAAGATGCGTAAGCCTATGAGTCGCGCAGAGCAGGATGCACTTCCTCCTAACGAAAGAGATATGTTTACTTTTGTTGCGGAATTTAATCCTCACACTTACGATGCAACTCCTTTTATCGAATGCCGCCAAGACGTAGCTGTCCCACTTAGAGATGGAACGAAAATTTATTGCGACATTTTTCTTCCAAAAAATTCAGGACCTGTTCCAGTAATTATTTCATGGAGTCCTTTTGGAAAACGTCCTGGTGATGGATTTGACGAATGGCAACTTATGGGTGTTCCACCTAAGACAGTTTCAAAGATGGCTAAGTTTGAATCTGCTGATCCTAGTTATTGGTGTCGCCATGGTTACGCGATTGCTAACGTTGACCCTAGAGGAATAGGACATAGCGAAGGCGACGCTGTATTTATGGGAACACAAGAAGGAAGAGATGGCGCAGACTTTGTTGAATGGTGCGCTGCTCAAGATTGGTGCGATGGTCATGTTGGACTTTTTGGAAATAGTGGCGTTGCTATGATTCAGTGGAGAATTGCTGCTGAATGTCCAGAGCACTTAACATGTATCGCTCCATGGGAAGCTACAGGCGATATCTATAGAGAGTCTTGTAGAGAAGGTGGAATAGAAGGAACATATTCCGAAAGCGTTATCGGCATGGTTGCAGGTGAAGGTTATATTGAAGACCAACTTGCAATGAGCGAAGTTTATCCGATGTTTAATGCTTATTGGGCTGACAAGGTTCCTGATTTTAAGAAGATTAGAATTCCTACTTACTGCACAAGTAACTGGAATCACTTCCACGATAGAGGTTCATTCGAAGGATTTATGCAAATTAAATCTCGCCAAAAATGGATGAGAGCACATAGAGAGTTTGAATGGCCAGATACTTACAATCCAGAAAATATCGAAGACCTTAGAAAATTCTTTGATAGATACTTAAAAGATATTAATAATGGCTGGGAGCTTACTCCTAAGATTAGACTCGAAGTTATGGATTCGTATGATTTCGACTTTAGAGTAAATAGGCCTGAAAAGGAATGGCCTCTTGCTAGAACAGAATATAAAAAGCTTTACTTAAATGCTAAAGATAAAACAATGTCACTTAATGTTCCTAAGAAGGATGCTTCATGTTCTTTCGATGCAATGAACGAAATATTGAATTTTGATTATGTTGTCCCTGAAGATACAGAAATTACTGGATATATTTCACTTCATGCATTCGCTTCTGTTAAGGGATTTGATGATGCTGATTTATTCTTTACTATTAAAAAACTTGGAGAGGGTGGAAAAGAACTTCCTGTTTCAGTTCTTAATGAACCTCACCCAGGCGCATGGACAAAACTTAGACTTTCAATGAGAGAGTTAGATCCAAATTCGAAACCATATAAGCCGGAGCAAACTTTTACAAAAGAAGAAAAATTAGAAGAAGGAAAACCTGTAGAATTTTCAGTTACATTCTGGCCATATAGTAGAATCTGGCATAAAGGCGAAACTATTAGACTTCAAATAACTGGAAAATATTTAAGAGACCAAGGTTGGTTTGAAACTCTTAATTGGAACTCAATTAATGAAGGGACTCAAAGTATTCATACAGGTCCTAAGTTTGAATCATATTTGCAAATTCCAGTTATACCACCGAAATTTAAGAGCTTTGATTATGAAGTTAGGTAACATTTAGGAGAGAATATGGAATTATTAGAACTTCACAATATTACTAAAATATATCCAGGCGTTAAAGCATTAGATGATGTATCTATTAGTTTTAAGCAAGGAGAAGTGCATGCAATCGTTGGTGAAAATGGTGCTGGTAAATCAACTTTTATTAAAGTTATTTCAGGCGCTATTAAACCTAGTGAAGGAAGCATTTTTATTGACGAAAAAGAATATAAATCAATTACTCCTTTACAAGCAATTGATCTTGGAATAGCAGTTGTTTACCAAGAACTTATTCAATTTGACGCTATGTCTATTATGGATAACCTCTTTATGAGTAGCGAAGAAAAAAGTTTCTTTGTTGATGAAGAAGCAAGAATGGAAAAGACAAAAGAATTGCTTGATAAATTTCATTGCGATGTTTCTCCAAAAACATGGATAAGAGATTTATCTGTTGCTAATAGACAGATTGTTGAAATTGCAAAAGGAATGGTTAAGAATGCTAGAATTCTTATTCTTGATGAGCCTACTGCGGCAATCACGGTTGAAGAGCAACAAAGATTATTTAAGGTAATTAATGAACTTAAAGCGCAAGGCGTTACAGTTATTTATATTTCTCATCGTCTTGAAGAACTTTTTGAAATTTGTGATAGAGTAACAGTTTTACGAGATGGTCAGTATGTTGATACATTAGATATTAATGAAACTGATAAACAAGGCCTTATTAAATTAATGGTAGGAAGAGAGCTTTCTGCTTCTTATCCTCCAAAGGAAAACGCACCTGAAGAAGAAGTTGTTCTTAAGTGTGAAGGCGTAACGGGCAACGGCGTAAATGATATTTCTTTTGAACTTCACAAAGGAGAAATTTTAGGCTTTGCCGGACTTGTTGGTGCTGGAAGAACTGAGCTTATGCATCTTTTATATGGAGCAGCTAAGAAGAGTGCTGGAAAAGTTACTTTTAAGGATAAAAAAGTTAATTTTAGAAATCCGGCACAAGCGCTTGACGCTGGTATTGGACTTATTCCAGAAGACAGAAAGATGCAAGGTTGCTTCTTAGAAAAACAAATTGACTGGAACATTTCTATTTCTAGTTTAGATAAAGTTAGTAATGGAATGTTTATTGATAAAGAAAAAGAAGATAAACAAACGAAAGAATATGGTGACAAGATGAGAATTAAAACACCATCTTTCCAAGCTTTAACATTATCTTTATCAGGCGGAAATCAACAAAAGGTTGTTCTTGCAAAAACCCTTGCAACAACTCCTGAAATTTTGATTTTTGATGAGCCTACTAGAGGTATTGATGTTGGAGCTAGATATGAAATCTATCAATTAATGATAGAACTTACAAAACAAGGAAAATCTATCTTAATGGTTTCTTCAGATATGGAAGAACTTTTAGGAATGTCAGAAAGAATAGTTGTTTTGCATGAAGGAACACAAATGGGAATTTTAGAAAAAGAAGAATTCTCACAAGAAACAGTAATGACACTAGCATCAGGCGAAACATTATAGGAGGATATTTAATGGGAACAGCAGAAAAACCTAAAAAGTCAGTCGGACAAATAATTTCAAATTTTTCCATGCCGATTTTACTTGTGCTCTTAATAGTTGTATTTAGTATTTTATCGGACAAGTTTTTTACGCCTCTTAACCTAACCAATATTTTGGTTCAAAACATACATACAGCAGTTTGCTGTACAGGCGTTTTCATGATTATGGTATCAGGCGGATGCGATTTATCTATTGGTTATCAGATGTCCGTTGCAGCAGTTATTGTTACTAAAGGAATTAGTACAGGAGTTTTATCTGCACCTGTAGCAATACTTTTAGGAATTGTTATTTGTGCTTTGCTCGGTACATTTAACGGAATTATGGCAATGACACTTAATTCACACACGATGATAGTTACTCTTGGTACAATGGCTATTTTCCAAGGTATTTCTTATCTTATTAGCGGATCAAAAACATATCATAATCTTCCTAAGGGATACATGATGTTAGGACAGGGAAAACTCTTTGGAGTAATTCCAATAAATGCGATTATAGCTTTAGTAGTTATTGTTATTGTTGGAATAGTAATGGCTAAGACTAAAGTTGGAAGAAAAATTTATGCAGTAGGTGATAACCCTGAGGCTGCTAGACTAGCAGGTCTTAATGTTAAAAGAATAAAAATTTTAGTATTTACTTTCGCAGGCATTTTAGTAGGTATCGCAGCTATCTTACTTTCAGCTCGTTCTGGTAGTGGTGATTCTAGCACTGGTACAGGACTTGAATTTACTGGAATCATAGCATGCGTTCTTTCTGGAGTTGCTCTTAAAGGTGGCGAAGGAACACTTTGGAAAGCTATTGTTGCTGTTTTTGTACTTGGTGTACTTAGTAACGGCATGCAGCTTATTAACCTTGGTGCATATCCTCAATATATTGCAAAAGGTGTAATTATGCTTGTATCACTTTACTTAAGTAATAGAACAGCAGCTAGGTCATCGTAATAAGCCTGGTAATCAGGTTTTATATAAATTTGTTTTATATTATTTTTTCACTTTATAAGGAGGAGAATATGAAAAAGTATTTAAAAACTATTTTAGTATGTGTACTTTGTGTCGTATTGGTTCTTGGCGTTGTTGCATGTGGCAAGAAAAAAGAAGAACCTAAGGCAGAAGGTGGCACAGTAGGTTTCGTAACATTCGGTTTAGGCGGAGACTTCTTCCAAATGTTAGCTGACCAATTCGTTAAAACTTTCGAAGCAGCTGGATGGACAGCTAGTTATGAAGATGGTCAGTTCAACCCAGAAGCTCAAATCGCAGCAGCTGAAAACTACATTGCACAGGGTGTAGATGTATTATTCATTTGGTCAGTAGCTCCAGAAGCTATGGGCGCAGTTGTTGATGAAGCTATGGCTAAGGGAATCAAGGTTATCGCTTTCGTTGCACCAACAGAAAAATTTGATGCTACAATGATTTCTGATGATGCTACACTTGCTGATTACCTCTGCAAGGTTGCAGCTAAATGGCTTGATGAGCACTACAAAGATGCTCCAGATCATTCAGTTCCAGTAGCTGTATTCTCAGAGCGTGATGCTGACACAGGCGTTCTTCAAGCAGACGAACTTATCAAGATTGAAAAATTCTCAAAGAAAGCTAAATTCGCTACAGAAGTTGCTTGTACAGCTGAAACTAAAGAAGAAGGTATGGCTAAAGCAGAAAATCTTTACACAACAAATCCTGAAATCAAAGTTTTCTTAACAGCTCACAATGATATTGCTAAAGGTATCAATGCATTCTATACAGGTCTTTCATCACCAGTTAAAGATTTTGCAGACTATGGTATCTTCGGTATCAATGGTGACGAAGAAGTTGGTGGATACATCAAAGGTTCTATCAAGAACGAAACACCATTCCGTGGTATGGTTATGACAGGTGGCGTTGAAGATACAGCTAACGAAATGTTAGATGTTGCTACAGGCGTTATGAGCGGAAAATACGAAGCTGGTTATGTTCGTGAATCTAACACAGTATTCGTATATGCTGACACAGTTGATGAGTACTTATCAACAGGTAACGTAACATCAGTTACAAACAAAGATTTTGACTAATTAGAATTGTCAAAAAGTTTAGGGAGCGCTTTTAGCGCTCCCTATTTTTCAAAAAAAGAAGAGGTAGAACATGAAAGTATTAGGATTATCATTCGGAAGAAAAATGATGAATTGCGATATCATGATTAAAGAGGCTTTAACAGTATGCAAAGAAGCTGGTCATGAAATCAAATTCATGAACGTAAATAATTACGATATTAAACCTTGCACAGGTTGTATTGCGTGTACAGTAAGCATGATAATGGGTGCTAAAAATGCGGGCACATGCGTTTTAAAAGATGATTTCCATATTATTGAAAATGAAATTATGGATGCAGACGCAGTATTACTTGCGGCTCCAACTTTCGAATGTGCAACGACAGGTCTTTATAGAACTATGTGTGATAGACTTGGTCCTTCACATGATGTTACTTTTAGAAAAGCTGCTATTGAAGAAGGAATGGATGTAGACAAGCGCTCATTAAAGAAAAGAGTTTGTGCGCTTATGAGCGCGGGAGGAGCAGTTACTAAAAACTGGACCGACCTTTCTATTCCTACTATGTATCCACTTCCTATGTCTATGGGAATGGATGTTGTTGACTTTATTCAATATTATGGAGCTATGGCGCATCACAGTATTCTTCACAACACAGAAATAATGGAGCGTGTTAGAACATTAGGAAAGAACGTTGTTGATGCTCTTAGTGCTTACGATAGTGATGAAGAAAGAGCTAAGTGGAGAGGCGACGAAGGCGTTTGTCCGGTATGCCATTTAGACATGGTTAATATTGTTGATGGTGGCAAAGCTGTAGAATGTGTAGTTTGCGGAATAAGAGGAGAGATTTCTTTTGAAGATGGAAAACTTAAAGTTAATTATTCTGATAGCGAACAGGCAAGAAGCCGCTTAACATGGGCAGGAAAATTAGAGCACTCAACTGAGATAAAAACTAAGGCAGCAGGCCCAGACCAAATCCCAAACCTTCAAGAATTGCTTGAACCTTATAGATGGGAATAATTAATTCGCATAATGTTCACCAGTTAAATGCTTTACACAAAGATTAAAATTTTATACAATACCTCCAAGATTTCTTGGAGGTATTTTTATGGGTTATAAAATTTTTACTTTAAGTCCTGGGTCGACATCAACAAAGCTTGCTGTCTTTGACGGAGAAGAAAGACTTTTTAAAGCTAATGTTTCTCATGACCCGGAAAGACTTAAAACTTTTAAGCGAGTTTCTGAACAACTACCTTATAGAGTTGAAACAATATTAGAAGAACTTAAAAATAATAATATTGATATAAATGATATGGATGCTTTTGCTGCTTACTCAGGCGGACTTGAAAGCACAACAACTGGAATCTTTCCGGTTAATGACAAAATATTAGAAGATTCATCTAGCGGAAGATTGATGGAGCACCCAGCAATCTTAGGCGCACAAATAATTAATAGTTTTGCTAAAGAAGTTAACAAACCAGCTTTTTTAGTTAATCCACCGGATGCAGATGAGTTTGATGATGTATCTAGGATTAGTGGAATTAAAGGTATCCATAGAGAAAGCCATATTCATGTTTTGAACCAAAAAGAAGTTGCGCTTAGAGCAGCGGCTCAGTTAGGAAAAAAATATGATGAGTGCAACTTAATCGTTTGCCATGTAGGCGGTGGACTTTCTATTGCGGCACATAAGCAGGGTAAGATTGTTGACGGAAATGATGTCTTAAATGGTGATGGACCAATGGCTCCAAACCGTGCGGGATATGTCCCACTTCTTCCTATTATAAAGATGTGTTATTCAGGAAAGTATACACTTGATGAAATGAAGGCTAAGGTTTCTAAGACAGGTGGCCTTTTAGGACTTCTTGGAACTGACAGCATAAGAACAATAAAAGGAAGAATAGAAGAAGGCGATCAGTGGGCTGAACTTATCTACAGATCATTTGCTTATAACCTTGCAAAATATATTGGCTCCTACGCATGTGTACTAGAAGGAAAAGTTGATGCAGTAGTTATGACCGGTGGAGTTTCTAACGACGAAGACTTTTTAGCTAATGTTAAAAAGTACGCAGGATGGATTGGACAGTTTATTGTTTTTGCAGGTGACTTCGAAATGGAAGCTTTAGCAAACGGTGCAATAAGAGCATTAAAAGGCGAGGAAGAATTACTTGAATATACAGGACAACCTGTTTGGAGTGGCTTTGAATTTGAGCCAGAAGATTAAATAGAAATTGGAGATTGTTATGACAAATATGTTACTAGCAGGTGAATTAGGACTTTGGCTTAACCAGACTTTTGCAAGTTTTGACATGAGTGCTTTTCAATTCATGGGTCAATTCCAAAGCGACTTATTCACAACACTTGCAAGAATATTTACAGCGATGGGAGAAGTTAAGTACGGTATTCTTATGGCATTGCTGGGCGTAGTTCTTTGTTTATTTAAGAGAACTAGAAAAGTTGGATTGTGTCTTGTCTTTGCTATGGGTTTGGGAATTTTATTTACAAACTTTATTCTTAAACCTATTGCTCTTAGAATTAGACCTTACAACACATTGCAACATAATGCACAATATTGGGCTTACTATCTAGGAGCTGGTAGTCTTTGCGAATCAGATTTTTCATTCCCATCAGGACATACTAGTGGTGCATTTTCAGTAGCTATTCCTTTATTTCTTTGTCATGCGACATCAAAGAATAAGGGAGCGAAAGCACTTTGCTGGATATTCCCAATCTTTGCAGTTTTAACTGGACTTTCAAGGTTATATTTCATGCTTCATTACGCAACAGACGTAATAGCAGGCGCAATCGTTGGAACCATTGCAGGTATAATTGGATACGCTATAGGAAACGGTATTTATAAATTCTTAGAAAATAGAAATTTAAATAGTTTGTATGATGCAACGCATTGGTTTAAGAAGGGTATTAAGCCAGCAGTAGCAGTAATACTAATAGGTCTTGCTTGGATATTGATTTTTGGTTTTTCATATATGACATCTAAAGATGATGGTGGTCCTGATACAGTTCGTTGTGAATATGACGGAGACTATAAATGCCAAAATGAAGCTCAAGCAAATAGTAAAAAATATCCGCCAATCGCAGGAAAAGAGTATTGTAAGTATCATTGGGAACTAGTAGCGAGCGGCAAAATAGATTTAAGCGGAAAATAAATAAAATATTAAAAATAAATGAATAAAATTAAGGGGACTATGCATGTAGTCCTCTTTTTATGCATAAAAATTATAAAAAATGCATTTTTCGTAAATAAATATAAAAAAAGATAAAAAATTCCTTGCACTATTAAGATAAAGAGTATAAAATAGTTCAATACTTAATTTGAGGGTTTTTGCCCTTTAAAGTGATAAATTATTGAAATGGGGAGCATATCCCCTTACATAGAATGGGAGCATAGAAATGATTAAGTATTTAATTAAGAGAATAATTCTTGCGATTGTTACTATATGGGCAGTTGCAACTCTTACATTCTTCTTGATGAATGCAGTACCAGGTGGTCCGTTCCTATCTGAGAAGGCTATTAGTCCTCAGGCAACGGCCAATTTGGAAGCGAAGTATGGTCTCGATAAACCTTTAATCGAACAATACTTTACTTATATGGGTGATGCATTAAAAGGAGATTTTGGAGATAGTTTAAAACAAAGAGGTAGAACAGTTACACAAATTATATTAATGAAGTTTCCTGTTTCTGCTAGGGTTGGTGGTATCTCCGTTTTAGTAGCGTTAGTTGTCGGATCGCTGCTAGGCTGTATTGCAGCTTTAAATAGAGGAAAGGTTGTAGATAGCGTCGTTTCCGTTGTATCAACGCTGGGAATAGCGGTACCTAGTTTCGTTTTGTGTACGTTATTACTTTTTGCTTTTGGCGTTAGATTAAAATGGTTACCGACATTAGGTCTTTCAACACCTCTTCATTATATAATGCCAGTAATTGCATTAGCATTTTATCCGACTGCTTATATTATGAGACTTATGAGATCTTCTATGCTTGACGTATTAGGTCAAGATTATATGCGTACTGCTAAAGCTAAAGGTCTTCCTGAAAAAGCACAGTTATTTAAGCATGCATTAAGAAATGCAATCTTACCTGTTGTTACTTATGTAGGTCCTATGCTCGCTTACACAATCACAGGTAGTTTCGTAGTTGAAAAGATTTTCGTTATCCCTGGGCTTGGCGGCGAATTTATCGGTGCTATCCAAGGACGTGATTATACTTTGATTATGGGTACAACTATTTTCCTTGCTGTACTCGTTGTTGTAATGAATGTTATTGTCGATATAGTTTATAAACTTATCGACCCTAGAATTAATCTTAAATAGGAAGGAGGAGCAAAATGACTAAAAATATTTTAAGCACTCAAATTAAATTAAAACCAGAAGATTTCGCTCCTGCTTCTAATGCAGAGAAAGCTAGCCAAGTTATAATGCGTGAAAGCGTTGGCTTCTGGAGAGATGGTGCAAGAAGATTAAGAAAAAATAAAGTTGCGATGGCAAGTATTATTGTAATTATTGTCATATTCTTATTTGCCTTTATAATTCCACTTTTCTATCCTTATAATTATAAGACTCAGTTTAAGGGAGCTAACAACTTAAAACCTTTTAAATATTCAGCTGAGGAACAAGCTAGGATAGATGCAGGTGAAAAAGTATTCCCACATATAATGGGAACAGATAAGATGGGACGTGACTACGCAATCCGTGTTATGGTTGGTGCGCGTATTTCACTTCTTGTTGGTATTATTGCGACAGCAATTATTTTAGTTATTGGTTCACTTTACGGATCCATTGCAGCATTCTTTGGTGGATGGGTCGATTTGATAATGATGAGAATTGTCGATATTATTTACACAATTCCAGATATCCTTTTGATCGTACTTTTATCATTCGCCTTAAAGGCTCCTTTGGAGAAATTAACATACACTCCAGGATTTAAATGGATTGGTGTAGTAGGACCAAACTTAATTAGTATATTTATCGTATTCGCACTTCTTTATTGGGTAGGTATGGCTCGTATGGTAAGAAGCCAGATTCTTACATTAAAAGAGAGCGAGTATGTTACAGCGGCAAAAGCTTTGGGTGTTGGACAAAGTAAAATAATTAGAAAGCACTTACTTACAAACTGTATTGGTACTTTGATTGTTACTACAACACTTCAAATCCCATCATCTATTTTTACTGAGAGTTTCTTAAGTTTCTTAGGTATGGGTGTTGCAGTTCCGCTTCCTTCATTAGGAAGTTTAGCTAGTGATGCAATTAATGGTATTGGAACAAATCCTCACCTTTTATTCATCCCAGCTATTGTTATTTGTTTGATTATTTTAAGCTTTAACCTCTTAGGCGATGGTCTTCGTGATGCATTCGACCCTAAGTTGAAGAATTAAGGAAAGGTGAAATTATGAGCAATGAATATTTAGTAAATATTGAGCATGAGCGCCTTTCATTCTTCACACCAGTTGGTGAAGTTAAGGCATTAAGCGATGTTTCAATAAAATTAAAAGAAGGTGAAGTTTTAGGTATCGTAGGTGAATCTGGTTCAGGTAAATCTGTTACAGCTTATTCACTTATGGGACTTACAGCTCATCCAGGAAAAATTATTGGTGGCGACATTCATTTTAACGGACATGACGTTGTTAACATGACTGAAAAAGAAATGTGTTCAATGCGTGGAAATGAAGTATCAATTATTTTCCAAGATCCTATGACAAGTCTTAACCCTGTATTTACAGTTGGCAACCAAATCATGGAAGCTGTTACACTTCATACAGAAAAGACTAAAGAAGAAGCTAAGGCAAGAGCGCTCGAACTTCTTGAACTTGTTGGAATTAATGAACCAGCAAAAAGACTTAAACAATATCCACATGAACTTTCAGGTGGTATGAGACAAAGAGTTATGATAGCTATGGCACTTGCATGTGAACCAAAGCTTCTTATAGCTGATGAGCCTACAACAGCTTTGGACGTTACTATCCAAGCACAAATTCTAGAGCTCATTATGGAACTTAAAGATAAACTTGGAATGGCTATTATCATGATTACTCATGATCTTGGAGTTGTTGCAAGTATCTGTGATAATATTGCAGTTATGTATGCTGGAAAAATTATAGAATATGGAACAACTGATGAAATATTCTATGAGCCAAAGCATATGTACACAAAAGGACTTATTCGTTCAATTCCTAGAATTGATGCAAAAGAGAAGGAGAGATTAGTTCCTATTGAAGGAACACCTGTAGATTTACTTAATCCTCCTCCAGGATGTCCATTTGCACCTCGTTGCGAAGCATGTATGAAAATCTGCTTAAGAGAGATGCCACCTATAACTCAGCATAGTGAAACACATCATACACAATGCTGGTTAAATCAAAAAGAAGAATTCGAGAAAGGAGAAAGCAATGAGTGATTTAGTAAAAGTTGAACACTTAAAACAATATTTTCTCCCTCGTGGTGTCGTAAACGGTAAAAAATTCGTACAGGCTGTTGATGACGTTTCTTTTACAATTCCAAAAGGAGAAACTTTAGGTCTTGTTGGTGAATCTGGTTGTGGCAAAACTACAACAGGACGTTCTATTCTTAGACTTAACAATCCTACAGGCGGAAGATTTGAATACGATGGCGAAGTAATTTTTGATGTTGAGAAAAAGCAATATGCAAAAATGCTTCCATATAGAAAGAAAATGCAAATCGTTTTCCAGGATCCTTACGCAAGTCTTGATCCTAGAATGACAGTAGGTGATATTGTTGGTGAAGCTATTGATACTCACAACTTAGCAGCTAGTAAACAAGAACGTTACGATATCATTATTGAAATGCTTGAAAGAGTTGGACTTAACTCAGAGCATGCTAATAGATACCCACATGAGTTCTCAGGTGGACAACGTCAAAGAGTTGGTATCGCTAGAGCGCTTGCTGTTAGACCAGAGTTTATAGTTTGCGACGAACCTATTTCAGCATTAGACGTTTCTATCCAAGCTCAGGTTTTGAATATGTTTGAAGATTTACAAAAAGATCTTGGACTTACATATTTATTTATTGCTCACGATCTTTCTTGTGTAAAACATATTTCAAATAGAATTGGTGTTATGTATCTTGGATGTTTAGTTGAACTTGCAGATAGTTATGAAATAACCTCAAGACCACTTCATCCATATACAAAGTCTCTTATTTCAGCTATTCCTATTGCAGACCCTAAGCTTGCAAGAGAGAGTAAGAGAATTATCCTTGAAGGTGATGTACCTAGTCCAATTAATCCACCTTCAGGATGTCGCTTTAGAACAAGATGTCCATATGCAACAGAACAATGTGCAATGGAAAAACCTGAATTTAAGGAAGTTGAAACAGGACATTTTGTTGCTTGTCACAATTTAGATAAATGCAACTAATTGCATAATAATTGTTGACAAAAAGCATTTTTAAAGATATTATATGCTTTAACATATTAAAGCATTAATATAGTAAATTAATAAATTATAATTTGTTAAATTTAAATGGAGGAAAAAAACATGGCAAAAAGAATTATTGCGATTTTAATCGCGGCAGTTTTTGCAATCGGTTTAGTTGCTTGTGGCAAAAAAGGCGATGGCAAAATCCTTTCTGTTCAAGTTGGACCTGATCCAGAAACTATCGATCCTGCTCTTAACAGTGCGGTTGATGGTGGTAACATGATTCTTCATCTCTTTGAGTGCTTACTCATTGTAGATAAAGATGGCAATTTACAACCTGGACAAGCTGAAAGCTGGGAGACATCAGAAGATGGTCTTACATGGACTTTCAAATTAAGAAAAGGTCTAAAATGGTCAGATGGATCAGATCTTACAGCTGAAGACTTCGTATACAGCTGGAAGAGAGTTTGTGATCCTAACACAGCTGCACCTTATGCAGAAACTGTTTTAGGTATGGTTGAAGGTTTCGACGAAGCAATAGAAGGTAACCTTGATGCTCTTGGAGTAGAAGCAAAAGATGATACAACATTAGTTGTTCACCTTACAGCTCCTTGCGGATTCTTCGGTGAACTTGCAGCTTTCGCAACATTAAGCCCAGTTCAAAAAGCAACTATTGAAAAGAATGGTGATGCTTGGGCTACATCAGCAGAAACTTTTGTAACTAATGGACCATTCTACATTACAGAATGGGTACCAGGTTCACACATTTTAGTTTCTAAGAACCCTAACTACAGAGATAAAAAATCTATCAAACTTGATGGAATTAAGTTCAACCTTATCGAAGATGCTAATGCTTCATACGCAGCATACCAAAATGGTGAAGTTCTTATGATTAAGGACGTTCCTACAGAAGAAATCCCATCATTAAAAGGTAATGATGACTTCTATATTGATCCTATCATTGGTACATACTATGTATCTTTGAACGATTCAATTGCACCATTTAACAATGCTAAAGTTCGTAAAGCTTTATCACTTGCTATCGATAGAGAATATGTTGCTGGCACATTAATGCAAGGCACATATCAACCAGCTTACAACTTCATGGGACCAGGCTGGAAGGTTGATGGAAAAGAATTCATGCAAGATACTTATATCTCAAATGATTATGAAGCTAACTTAGCAGAAGCTAAGAAACTCCTTGCTGAAGCTGGTTATCCAGATGGTAAAGGACTTGGACAACTTACATATTCAACAAACGATGCTGGATACCACAAAGTTGTTGCTGAGTACTTACAAGAAGCTTGGGCTAAACTTGGCGTAGACCTTAAAGTTGACGTAGTTGAGTGGAGTTCATTCACACCTATGAGACGTAACGGCGATTACCAAATCTCACGTAACGGCTGGGTTGGTGACTACGCAGATCCTTCAAACATGTTAGATCTTATGTACTCAACAAATGGTAACAACGATGGTAAGTACAACAATCCTGAATTTGATAAGCAAATGGATATCTCTAGATCAACTGGTGATGCTGAAGTTCGTGCTAAAGCAATGCACGCAGCTGAAGATGTCATGATGGAAGATGCTTCATGTATCCCAATCGCTTACTACACAGACTTCTATCTTATGAGCGAAAAAGTAACAGGTTGGTGGCATTCATCAACAGGATACTGGTACTTCATGTATGCTGATGTTAAATAATCTAGTTTAGGATTATTGATTAAACATTAAAGCGGGAGCGAATGCTCCCGCTTTTTTTGCGCGAAGTGAGCCAAGCACACGTTAGTGAGCATGTTGGTTCCATATCGGAACATCGAGCACACAAATCCCCCTGTTATGCAAGGGGTCGCCACATGAGAGTATAAAGGACATGCTTCGAGGTCAAAAAGTATTCTCATAGCAAGAGGGGTCGCCGCATGAGAGTATTAAGGACATGCTTCGAGGCCAAAAAGTATTCTCATAGCGAGAGGGGTCGCCGCATGAGAGTATTAAGTACATACTTCATAGCCAAAAAGTATTCTCATAGCAAGAGGGGTCGCCGCATGAGAGTATTAATAAAGAATATTCATGATAATATAATATACAAAGTTCATATCTAGCGGATTATCTACGGTCTCAGTGGTCACAATTAAATTATCCCATAAAATTAACCCAGCATCATAATATCTAGAAAGTTTATTAAAGAAACTTTTCGCATATTTGACATTATCCATTAATCCTGCATGTTCCCAATAAATTTTTTTATTTGTCGAAATATTTAGACAAGATATGTCTGGGTAAAGCATGCCGGAAGGAGTTTGAATTCCCTCTTCATATCTAAATGGGATATTACAATAAACAAGTTGAGAAATTATATCAGCTTCTGATTTACTTCTAACTTTTAATCCTTTTACAACGGTAGGATATTTTAAGCCTTCTCGATTATATGGATTACGGGGATAAATACCATTTAAGTATTCAAGATTAGATTCTTTTAAAGGATGCAAAATAGGTTCTACTAGATTGGAAATTCCTTTATGTGATGATAAATAACTTTCTGTTTTTGTTGGTACGGATAATGAGGAGAGTAGTTGCTCACAGTAAAATAATTCGGTTTTGGCCTCTTTCAGTCTTCGTTTAGAATATTCTTTTAGTGCAAGTGCAGTAGCATCTTTAGAATCTTTAGGTAGATAGATTTCTTTTTTTGCGCCGTCAGCGATTATTTTTTTTGAATAACTGAAAGTATCTTTTTTCTTTCTAACAATTAAATTTCCTTCAATAGGGTCTGATAAATAGTTCTCTAATTGACAAATTTCTGTTCCTAGCTTTTGAACGCGCATTCGTAAATGTGTTAAAAATTCCATAAGTTCTCCTTTCATATTTAAGATTTTTATTTGTGAGTGACAGCAGGTAGGAATACTTTTTAGAGAATGCTTTAAGTATTCTCATAGCGAGAGGGGGCGCCGCATGAGAGTATTAAGGACATGCTTCGAGGCAAAAAAGTATTCTCATAGCGAGAGGGGTTGGCGCATGAGAGTATTAAGGACATGCTTCGAGACCAAAAAGTATTCTCATAGCAAGAGGGGTCGCCGCATGAGAGTATTAAGTACATGCTTCGAGGCCAAAAAGTATTCTCATAGCGAGAGGGGTCGGCGCATGAGAGTATTAAGGACATGCTTCGAGGCCTAAAAGTATTCTCATAGCAAGAGGGGTATCCACATAAGAGTATTGTGGACTTTTGAAACAAGAAAAGTTTCAAGTAATGATAATAATACAAAAATAAATGTTGAATTTCAAGATAATTAATCGCATTTACTTGTTAAAAATAAGACGCTGTGATAGAATTTCACTGATAAAAATAGTGTTAAAGCGCTAAATTAATGGAGGCTATTATGGCAGAGAAAAAATCATTAAAAGACACTTTGTTTTATTCATCACCTAATGGATTTGATAAGCTTAGTGTATCAGAAGAAAAGAAAATGAATGCTTATTGCGAAGGATATAAGGATTTCTTGAACAATGGAAAGACAGAAAGACTTTGTGTAGACTATTGCATTAAGCTTGCTAAAGAAAAAGGCTTTAAAGAGTATAAGGCTGGCATGAAATTAAAAGCTGGCGACAAAGTTTATTTTAACAATAGAGGCAAAGCAATTATGCTTGCAGTTATAGGAACAGAAAGTCTTGCAAAAGGTATTAACCTTACTGCAGCGCATACAGATGCACCTAGACTTGACCTTAAGCCAAATCCACTTTATGAAGAAGACGAGATGGCTTTTCTTAGAACTCATCACTATGGCGGAATTAGAAAATATCAATGGCTTGCCAGAACTTTAGAATTGTATGGTGTTGTTATATTAAAGAATGGCAAGACTGTTAATGTTAATATTGGTGCAGACGAAGGCGATCCACAATTTATTATTGAAGACCTTCTTCCACACTTAGATAAAGCTTCAGATAAGTTGCCATTAGACCAAGCAGTACCATCAGAAGTTTTAAGATTATTAGTTGGTTCTAAACCTGCTGGCAAACCAGATGAAAAAGATAGAGTTAAACTTGCTATTATGAAAATCTTAAATGAGAAATATGGCATGACTGAAGAAGACTTTATTTCAGCTGAATTAGAAGTTGTTCCTGCTGGAAAAGCAAGAGATATTGGATTTGATAGAAGCTTAATCGCGGCTTATGGCCATGACGATAGAGTATGTGCTTATGCAGAAATGGCAGGACTTTTCGATGCTAAGAATATTAAGAAGACAGGCGTTTGTATCTTCGCTGATAAGGAAGAAATTGGAAGCGTTGGTGTAACAGGTATGATAAGTGAAGCTTTCGAATGGTTCGTAGGTGACCTTTGCAAAGGCCAAAAGGTTGACTTAAGAGATTGCTTTGCAAATTCATTCTGCGTAAGTGCTGACGTAACAGCTGCTTATGATCCTAACTATGCAGAAGCTTTTGAAACACAAAATGATGCGAAGATTAATCATGGTGTTGCTTTCTGTAAGTACACAGGCCATAAAGGAAAAGCCGGAGCTTCTGACGCTAGTGCTGAAGTAGTTGGCAAATTAAGAAAACTCATGAACGACGGTGGCGTTGTATGGCAAATGTGCCAGATGGGTAAGAACGAGCAAGGCGGTGGCGGAACAGTTGCCCTTGATCTTGCAAATAGAAACATTGATACTATCGACGCAGGCGTTCCAGTACTTAGTATGCATGCTCCTTACGAAACAGTTTCTAAGCTTGATTGCTACATGACATACAAATGCATGAAGACAGTTTTCGAGAAGGCTTAAATTGTGTTGAGTAACAACAATAATTCCATGAAAATTCGATTTTGAATTTCCTTGGAAATAAAAGTAAATAAAGCTATGACTAAGACCTTTGGTCCACAAGGACCAGGGGTCTTTTTCTTTAAGAAAAGTGGTATAATATTAAAAAAGGGAGAGTTGTTAGGCATGGAAAAGAAAATTATTAGAGGAATAGTGCTGAAAGTTGTTGCAGTTGCAGATATAACGTATGCAATGGTTATGTACTGCAATGTGAAACAGAATTTTACCAAATTTACAACATTGTCGAATATCGGGGTAGGAATTGCATTACTGCTTTTTTTGATTGCAGATATTATTAGATTAAAGTATGGAAAAGATATTCGAAAACAGTGGATGTATGTGTTTAAGTTTGTAATGACACTTGCAGTATTTGTTACATTCTTGATTTATATTTGCGTACTTGCACCGACAAGCAAAAGTGGATTCCTGGGAGCGTATTTTTTGCATGGAGCAAGAAGCTTTTGCGCACATTTTGTTTCGCCTATCTTAGCAATTCTTGATTTCTTTCTTTTTGATGATGGATATAAACCGAAGAAAATACATGCAGTTGTTGCAATAACTTCGATGTTGGCATACGTAGTTTATGTAATAATTGCTGCTGAATGTTTTGGCGTTCGTTGGTCAAATGATATGAAAGCTCCTTATAATTTCTTGAATTATGGAGCGCCGACAGGGTGGTTTGGATTTGACTTAAGTTTAATAAGTTCTAAGACCTTAGGAGTTGGAGTTGCTTTTGCCTTGGTAGTATTGTTAGCCGTTTTTATGGTATTGGGACAACTCTTTATTCAACTTAAAAAGAAAGCCTTAAAGAATCAAGGCCTTTTTGATTAACTAAAAAAGAGAAAGGCGGATTTCTCGCTTTTAAGGTTATAAGTATAAAATTTTTCAAATTCATTTGGACTTTCTTCTTCAAATGAGTATAATAAATTGTAATAGTCTTATATGATTGCGTCGATTCTGACGATTACAATCAATTCAATAGTTAAGATAAATAACAGAAAAATATGATTATTCCATTAATTGATTTGTCGGCTTTGGAATATTGGTTGGATGGGGTTGAAAAATATTATTACCCATCACCAGTTAATGTAAGTTTAAAGCCAAATTTTGAATTCTCCATAAATAACGAAATAGCAAGCTGGATAGCAAAAGATTATAACCTCTTGTTTCCAGTTCGGATTATGGTTCCCCAAAATAAAAAAAGAAGAACAACTACAAAATATAAATTATTTGCGTATCGAAATACATTTCCAAAGAGGAGCTTCGTTCGCTTGAATGACAGGCGTGATCTAGAAGTATACGTTGCATGCCCAGAATTGTGTTTTGTTTATGCAGTGAATAATTTTGAATTAAGTATAGCAGTAAAAATAGGATGTTTACTTTGCGCTATGTTTGTTTTGGAATATTCGGGCGATGAAATATATCAGCGACAAAGAACACCTTTGACATCAGTGAAAAAAATTACAGGCTTTATAGAAAGGGCTAAAGGTTTAAAGGGTATAAAAAAATCTAAATATGCAGTTCAATTTGTAACAGATAATTGTAATTCAATGCAAGAGGTTAATTTAGCTGTAATAAAAAAATTGCCAATAAGTAAAGGGGGCTATGGCTTAAAAGATTTTTTAGCAAATGGAAAAGTTGTACTAAAACAAAACGCAGCAACTTTTCTTGGAAGGAATTCATGCATGTGTGATTTTGTTTGGGAAAAAGAAAAAATAGTTGTTGAATATGAAAGCGATATGTTTCATCTTGATTCTCGCCAACACACATATGATAAACGAAGAAGTACTGCGATAGTATTATCAGGGTTTAAAATTATTAATATTACAAAGTACGATACAAATTCTATAAGTAATCTTGACAGTAAAATGTTTGCTTTAAGACGTGCATTAAAAATGAAAAAGAGGACAAAAGAATTTGAAGATTTTTTTGATGAAAGAAGAAATGTATTCAAGACAGTGTTTTTTTATAATTTTTTAAGACATTAAAAGTTTTTTGCCGTATTATTGCTAGTTTTGTACCCTTATCAAAATGTCATATAGCATTATGAGAACTTTAGCAATTATTTAGACAACAAATCGAATGATATTGTTGCCAATCGTGGATGTTTTTAGCAGCTTATTTCAGTTGGTTATTCAATAAAGGTTTTATGGGGTACAAAAGTTAACTTTTTACGGCGAATATTTTATTCAATACAGTTTTTAGGAGTTAAAGCAAGAAAAGTTAACTTTTTAAGGCGAATATTTTATCAGGCAGATTTTTATATCATTTAATAGTTTTTTTATGATATAATATTTCCCATGAAAAGTTTGGCGATACTTGCCGGCGGTAAGAGTACCCGGATGGGTACTGACAAGGCCTTTTTAATGATTGACAAGGCCACTTTTTTAGAACGCATTTTTGCTGATGCGCTTTATTGTTTTGAAAAAATATATATTTCGGTAGATACAAAAGAGCATGCAGAAAAGATCAAAGAAGTTTTGCCGCAGGCCAATATTATTATTGATAAATATAAAGATTTAGGACCAATTGGTGCGATTGCAACTTTGCTCGAAGAAATCAAGGAAGATAAAATTGCAGTGGTTCCAACAGATGTTCCAGAGGCTGCGCTAGATATATTATCTATTTTGATTGATGAGTGCGACGGCGTAGCATCTTGCCTAAACCTTAAGGATAAAAATGAGCCACTTCTAGCTACTTATTCGAAAGAAGCCTTGCCACTTCTTAAGGAAGCGATAGAAAAAAATGAACTTTCGATAGTTAAGGTGTTAGAAGGGAAATATAAATCTTTAACAAGATTAGATTTAATAAAAAAATATCCATACTTAAAGCAAGTGGATTTTAAGAGAGCTTTTAGAAATATTAACTACCCAGGAGATTATAAGCAGGCTTATGAGTAATTACGAGGAATGCGCGATTATAATGCCGGTATTAAGTCCGGACATTAAGTTCACAAATTTCGTGGATGACTTAATCGCAGAAGGGTTTAAAAATATAATAGTTGTTAATGATGGCAGCGAGGCTGAGTACGATGAAGTTTTTGAAGCGTCTGCACAATATAGCCAAGTTACACTTCTTAAACACGAAGTAAACAAAGGAAAAGGAGCTGCTCTTAAAACAGCATTTAAGTATCTCTTTGAAAATAGAAAAGATATTGTGTTTGCCGTTACATGCGACGGCGACGGTCAACATACAGTTAATTCAATAAAAAATTGCATTGTTTCGTACGAACTTAAACCGGGTAGCATAATCATAGGCGGAAGAGATTTTAATTCGCCGGATGTTCCGAAAAAAAATAGGTTAGGAAACTTAATTTCTAGCAAGATATTTAAGTTTGCATGTGGCATCAATCTTAAAGATACTCAAACAGGATTAAGAATTGTTCCGGCAGAATGGTTTGACGATTTTTCTAAGTTAAAAGGCGATAGATATGAGTATGAAACAAATATGCTCATTGAAATAGTTAATAAAAAGATTCCTTATTATGAGGAACCAATTGAAACAATTTATATTGATAATAATGCAACATCACATTTTAATAAGATAACAGATTCATTTAGGATTTATGTAATCGTATTAAGTTATTTCCTTAAGTTTGCGCTTAGCTCAATGATTTCATGGAGCTCAGATATAGCTATTTATGCTATTTTGCAAGCTATAATGGAACACAACCATTTTGGTGGACAGCTCCAGATTCTTATATGTACAGTTGCTTCGAGAATTGTGTCATCTTTTGTTAATTATATGATTAATAAAAACGGAGTATTTAAGTCTACAGATGGTGTTAAGAGCACATTGTATAAATACTATATTTTAGCTTTTTGCCAAATGATGGCATCTTATTTACTTGTTGCATTCTTTACAAATGTATTGCATGTAAACGGAATATTAGAACTCCTTGTTAAGTGCATAGTTGACCTTTGCTTATTCTTCTTTAGTTATAACATTCAAAGAAAAGTTATATTTAAGAATAAAAAATAAATACTAAAAATGGGATGGGAAATGAAAACAGGATTTGATAATGACAAATATGTAAAATTACAAAGCGAGCGTATTATGCAAAGAATTTCTAAGTTTGACAACAAACTTTACTTAGAGTTTGGCGGAAAACTTTTTGACGATTTGCATGCTGCTAGAGTTCTTCCAGGATTTCATGCGGACTCAAAATTGCAAATGCTTTTGCAACTAGCTGACAAAGCAGAGATAGTTATGGTTGTAAGTGCAGAAGATATTGAGCACAATAAAATTAGAGAAGACCTAGGTATTACTTACGACACGGACGTATTAAGACTCGTTGAAGAATATAGAAAAAAAGGCTTATATGTTAGTAGCGTAGTTATTACTAAATATGCTGAGCAAAGAAGTATTCAGCATTTTGAAGAGAGACTTAAAAGACATAACTTAAAAGTTTATCACCATTTCCTTATTCCTGGATATCCAGCTGATGTACAAGGTGTTATCAGTGAAGATGGTTACGGAAAGAATGACTATATTGAAACAACTAGACCTTTAATAGTTGTAACTGCTCCGGGACCAGGTTCGGGAAAATTAAGCACATGTCTTTCTCAACTTTACCATGAGCACAAACGTGGCGTTAATGCGGGATATGCAAAGTTCGAGACCTTCCCAATTTGGAATCTTTCTTTAGACCATCCAGTTAACTTAGCTTACGAGGCTGCAACAGCAGACCTTAATGATATAAATATGATTGATCCATTCCATCTTAAAGCGTATGGCGAAACAGCAGTTAACTATAATAGAGACGTAGAAATTTTCCCTGTTGTTAACGCAATGTTTGAAGAAATTTATGGTCAAAGTCCATATAAGTCTCCTACAGATATGGGAGTAAATATGGTAGGGAATTGCATTACTGATGACGAAGTTGTTAAAGAGGCTTCTAGACAAGAAATTATTAGAAGATATTTTAAAGCTTTAGCAGGTGTTGCAGATAACAAAAAAGAAATAGAAGAAGTTAATAAAATTAAACTTTTAATGAGCCAGGAAAACTTAGATGTCACAGACAGAAAAGTTGTAAAGGCTGCAAGAGAAAGAGCAGAAGAGACCGGAGAAGTCGCAACTGCAATAGAACTTCCAGATGGCACAATAATTACTGGTAAGACAGGTGATCTTCTAGGACCTAGCGCAGCATGCTTAATAAAAGCTCTTAAGCATTTAGCAAGAATCCCAAAGAAGACTATGGTACTTTCACCAGACAGTATTGAGCCTATCCAAAAATTAAAAACAAATTATTTAGGAAGCAGAAACCCAAGGTTGCATCCAGATGAATTTTTGGTAGCGCTTTCTACAAATGCGTCAGCGGACCCAATGGCAGAAGCTACTTTAGAGCAACTTCCTAAATTGAAAGATTGTCCGGTTCATACAACGGCAGCACTTTCAGCAATAGATAGAAGAACTTTTAAGAGACTAAATTGTGATTTAACTTACGAACCAAAGGAGCTATAGATGGAAGTATATAAACTCACTAACGAAAATATTGATATTCTCTCAGAAAAAATTGGCGAGGTATATTTAAAGGCAGGCTGCACTAAAAAAGAATGCTTTAGAGCAAAACTTTTGTTAGAAGAATGCATGCTTAAATATCAAAACAGATTTGGAGAAGATACAGAGTTTTATTATCGTTCATATAAAATTTTTGGACAGTTAAGATTTACTATTAGAATTAGAACGGCATCCTTTGATCCGTTTACGTTAGAAGAAAACCCAATGGCATTTATGATTCAATCGGTTATGTCCAGCTTTGAAAATGGAATGCCAACATGGAAATATAGAAATTTAGAAAATGAAATCGCCTTTGTAATAAATAAAAAGGCGACACTAAATAGTATTACAAAATTGCTTATCGCTTTAGCGGTAGCAATTGTAGCTGGAATCATTGCAAAACTAGTTATTCCACCTACGGTGATGCATGTAATAGTTAGCGATTATTTAGATCCGCTTTCAAACGCCTACGCAGGACTTTTCTGCGTTATGGCAGTTTTAATGACATTCTTTGCAATTGCAATGAGTATTGTACATGTTGGTGATATGGCGGCGGTAGGAGCGCTCGGCGGAAAAATTATGAGACGTTTCATAATTATTTCCGGATTAGTAGCAATTGTTTTAACCGCACCAGTGCTTTCATTTTTTGAAATTAGTGGATCGGGCGGAATGTCTGTAGCAGCTAAATCGATTTATGATATTTTAGTCGGATTTATTCCGCAAAATATTGTTGCACCTTTTTTAGATTTTAATTCAATTCATATTATGATTATAGGAGCGATGTTTGGATTTTCGCTTCTTACATTAGGACAAAAAGGTGAAACACTTTCAAATGTTTTTGAAGAATGTAATCTAGTTGCAATTTATACAAATAATTTCCTGAACAAATTTATTTGCTTTTATGCGGCAGTAAAACTTTTTAATATTATTACTGATAGTGATTTTGCACAGCTTGCTAGTGCAGGTAAAATGCTTATTTGTATCATTGTTGCAGAGTTTCTTATTTTACTGTTTTATTCAATGTACACATGCATTAAAACAAAAAGAAAATTCAAAGTATATGCTAAAAGCGTTTTACCAGCTACGCTAGTTGCACTAACATCTGCAAGCTTTGGCGCATCTTTTAGTACAATTTTTGATTCTATGTTAGATGCGGATGTAGATGTAAACACATTGAATTTTACTGTTAACTTAGGAAGCGTATTCTTCCAACCAGCTTGCACAATTGTATTTATTTTCTCGTCATTATTTATGGCAAATCAATATGGCGTACAAATATCAGTTGTATGGGTAATAATAGCAATAGTTCTTTCAATTATATTAGTTGGAACTATGCCTAATGTACCTGGTGCTTCCGTAGCAGTTATTACACTTTTATATTCACAACTAGGAATTCCTGCTGAAGGACTTGCAATTATTATCGCAATCAATGCAATCTTACAATTCCTTACAGTCGCAGTTGATATGTGGTGCTTACAAAGCGAAATACTTTGTATAGATTATTCAACTAAAAAGAAACTTGCTAAAGAAAGTTAAGAAAATTATTAAATATTAGAAACTCCAACGGCCTGATGCTCCGCAAGGAAGTGTTAGGCCGTTTGCTTTTACAGAAAGTCCAACTTCATCTGCAAAAACTTTTCCGCCACGACTATTTTTAATAGCGCATTCAAGCATATAAGAAAGTACTGCAGGCTGAAGACCTGTAGTATAAGAATTAATTAAGAAGAATAGAGCATCATCTTTTAAGACTTTGCAACAAAGATTTATAAATTCGAAAATATTATCTTCAATTTTCCAAATCTCACCTTTAGGGCCTCTTCCATAACTAGGAGGATCCATAATAATTGCATCATATTTATTCCCGCGTCTTATTTCGCGCTCAACAAACTTTTGGCAATCATCTACGAGCCATCTAGTTAAGGTCTCATCAATATTAGAATCGTTAGCGTTTTCCTTAGCCCAAGAAACCATACCCTTAGAAGCATCTACATGCGTAACATGAGCACCAGCTTTAGCGCATGCAACAGTAGCACCGCCAGTATAGGCAAATAGATTTAATACTTTAATTTCGCCTTTATTAGCGCCTTGTTTTATTTTATTAGCGATAAGATTAGCGCACCATTCCCAGTTAACTGCTTGCTCAGGGAAAAGGCCAGTGTGCTTAAAACTAAAAGGCTTAAGGTTAAAGGTAAGAGTAGAGTCTAACCCTAAATCTTTAAGAGATTTAATGTCATAAGAAATTTTCCATTGATTCGGCAAATCAAAAAATTCCCATTCACCACCGCCTTTATTAGAACGGTGGTAATGGGCATTAATTTTTTTCCATTCAGGGATTTGCTTAGGTGTATTCCAAATGACCTGAGGGTCAGGACGAAGGAGAATATAATCTCCCCATTTTTCAAGCTTTTCGCCTGAAGAAGTATCTAAAACTGTATAATCTTTCCAATTATCAGCTAAATACATTATTTTTCTTCGCTCGCTTCGTTTTCTGTTTCTTCAATAATTCTTTCGAATTCTTTGCAAACGAGGTCAAATTCTTCATCAGATTCGATATCTAAGAATTCAAATTCATCGTTTTCAAGTTCGTTGTAGATAAAAAGAAATACGTCATCAGCTTCTTCGTCAACAGGAACAAGCGCAACATAGTCTTTTCCGTTAACGTCGAAAATGAATAAAGGCTCTGCATCAACCTTTTCGTCATTGTCAAATTCGAGTGTGATAACAATTTTTTCTTCGTTCTTTTCCATATCTGCCATTTTTTCATCCTCCGATAAAATTATATAAATATTTTAACTTATATAAAGAATTTTGTACATATAAAAGGAAATATGTTGTTTAACAATTGCCCAAAACATACTATAATATAAACAAATAAATTCTTGGAGGGAAACATGGGAGAATATAAAGTATTAGCTATTAACCCAGGCAGCACATCTACAAAGGTAGCTGTATTTAAGGGCGAAGAAAAACTTTTTTCAGAGAATGTTGGACATGCAGCGGAAGACCTTGCAAAGTTCAAAGAGGTTTCAGACCAATTAGAATATCGTTTTGAGCTTATCGATGGAATGCTTAAGGAAAACAATATTGATGTTAGCGATTTAGATGCTGTTGTTGGCCGTGGCGGCGGACTTATGGCTTCAGAAGGTGGCGTATATGAAATTAACGACGTTTTATATGATCACGCTGTAAGAGGAGCTAACGGAGTACAGCACCCAGCTCAATTAGGACCTCAAATCGCAAAAAGATTTGCTGATAAGGTTGGATGCAGAGCTTTCGTAGTTAACCCACCTGATACAGATGAATTTTGCGACGTAGCTAGAATGACTGGTATTAAAGGCGTTATTAGAAGCTCACATATCCATGCATTAAATCAAAAAGAAACTGCTATCGTTCATTCAAAGAAGAACGGTGTTAAATACGAAGATATGAACTATATCGTTTGCCACATCGGTGGTGGAACATCTATCGCAGCTCACCAAAAGGGCAAAATGATTGATGGTAATGATATCGTAGCTGGTGACGGACCTATGACACCTACTCGCTCGGGTAGCGTTCCTGTAGCTGAACTCGTTACATATATCTTTGATAACAACCTTGATAAGAAAACTGCTAAGGCTTTAGCTACTAAGACTGGTGGATTTGTAGATCTTTTAGGAACATCAGACGCTAGAGACGTTACAAAGATGGCAGCAGAAGGAAATGAATTTGCAGCACTCGTTTGGGATGCAATGATTTACCAGATTATTAAGCAAGTTGGTGCTATGGCAGCAGCTATGCATGGTAAAGTAGACGCAATCCTTATGGGTGGCGGAATGGTTCATGATAAAGGCCTTGTAGAAAAGGTTACAGAGGCTGTTTCATTCATCGCTCCAGTATTCGCTTACCCAGGCGAATTCGAAATGGAAGCTATGGCTTCAGGCGCAACAAGAGTACTTGATGGCGAAGAAGCAGTAAAGACTTATACTGGTGAATTAAACTACAATCCTAAGAAATTTAAGGGTGAGTGAGAATAATTATAATGAATTTAAGAGACAATTAATTAAAAGGGCTCGCAAAAGTGCGAGCCCTTTGTAAATGTAAACTTTCGGTTTTTATTATTAAGGTTTCTTTTCCAACCGTTCGGCAATGCTGATTAGTAATTCTAAATCGGACTCTGCTATTTTTTCAGATAAACAACATAAATAGTTTACAAGATGAGGATTTGGTAGCTCATCATCAAAAAATTCTTTTAAGCTTACACCAAGGTAATCACAAATTGATATTAATTCTTTTAGAGAGGGCATGGTTTTTCCAGAGGATATACTTTGAATATATCCTTTGCTATGGCCTAAATCTAGGCTCATTTTATATTCAGAAACACCTTTTTTTATCCGTAAGGATGAAATTCGGTCTCGTATAAAATTAATATCCAAACACTCAACTCCTTTTTCGATTATTTTAAGTCATTTTATAAAATGACAATACTACTAAAAATAGTAAAATATATTGATTTATACATCTAAAAAAGGTATAATCGCATAGAATTATTATTTTTATGTGTATAAGTGGCTTTAAAAATAAAAAGCATCACAAGAAAAGGGGAATAAAAATGAAGCTTATAAAAAAGAGTATTACTTTCATTGTAACTTTAGCTTTGGTAATAACTGCTTTTGCAGGAATTACTTTTGGCGCAGCATCAAGCTCAAATATTAGTGCAAAAGTTAACGGAGGAACTTCGAATACTGAAGTTACGGTTGGCGATACGTTTACACTTTCTTTAAGTACTAGAGAGATGAACGTAATATCTTTTACAGGTGGAATTAAATATAATCCGGAAATAGTTAATATTAAAAGTTATTTATCAGATTTGGGCGATAAGGAGTTTTGTATTAATAAAAAAGGAGCGAGGGTTCCTGCAGCATTATCAGTGAAAGAAAATGAATCAGGCGAACCATACTTAGGTTTTTATTTTACTGGGGATACACAGTGTACTTATGGAGAAACACCTGGTTTCGTAAACATAACTTTTAATACATTAAAAGCAGGAGATGCTGGCATAAGTATATACGAAGATTCAGATGGGGATGATGGATATCAATCTGATAACGTTCCTCTTGGTTTTACAATAACAGTCAAAGAAAAAGAAGTTTCTAAAATAGAAGTTACAACACCACCTACAAAGACAAATTATCATACAGGTGAAACATTTGATCCTACAGGAATGGTTGTAACAGCTACTTATGATGGTGGCGGAACAAAAGATGTTACAGGTGAATGCACAATTGACACGACAACAGTTCTAAACCCAAGCAAAACAAGTATTAACATTTCCTATGGCGGAAAAACAACGACACAAGCTATAAGCGTTGATAACCATGCTTATAAAGCAACCTGGCATTGGATAGGAAATGATGAGACTGGATATACAGCAGCTACAGCAGATATTATTTGTGAAGCAGCTTTATGTGGACAAGGCGAAAATGGATTACCTGCTACCGTAGTGCCAGAAACAACACCAGCAACGTGCGAAGCTGATGGAGCAACAACATACACAGCATCTGTTACTTATGACGGACAAACATTTACAGACACAAAAACTGTAATACTTACAAAATTAGGACATGATTATAGTGGTGCACCAACATGGAGTTGGGAAAATGATAATAGTAAAGCAACAGCAACATTTACTTGTCAAAGAGATAATTGCAATGCAACACAGATAAAAACAGATAATAGCCCAACAGAGGCTGTAAC
>JAZRXA010000043.1:0-15387 GCA_045599965.1 Lachnospiraceae bacterium
TGGCGGTGTTTTAATTCCACTTCTAAGAAAAGTTATTAATGCAAAAGCTGCTTAATTAATCTATTTTTATTATGAATAAAAAAACAGGAGTCTATGAAGGCACCTGTTTTTCTTTTCGCAACGTTTTGTACTTTTAAGACAGTCTTTTGCGAAATCTCAACTAATTTTCGCAGCAAAATAAGTAAATAAGTATATTCGCTGCGAAACATGACCAACTTTCGCAACAAATCAAATGAAAAGTAGAAAACGTTGCGAAATATGCAATAGATTTCGCAACATTAAGAGCATTTATTTTATTTTGGTGCGAATTAAGAAAAAAATTTTGCTAATCGAATGCAAGGAAAATGCGAGTGCTCCTTCTTTTTTTGTGCCCTAAATTTCATATAGCTATTCTTTGTTTGCCTTCTGAAACATGACAAGGATTTTAAAAAGGTTCCGCCAAAACCTCTAAATCATGAATCGGCGTAGAAAAAGTAGCGAAAAGTTTCCGCCAATTCAAAAAATATTAAAATGGCGGAAATTAGTTGATGTAAGGTGGGAGACATTAAAATCACAAATTGCGATAATATTTTTTAAATGTTAAAAAATATACCGGGAAGATATTTCATGTGGCGGAAGCCATAAGTTTTAAGGAGGTATTTTATGAGTATGTACAATAATTCCCATGAGAGATTGGAATGAAGACACCGGGGTTCATGCTCGGAACAGGTTGCGAAGTTCCGCTTAGCACAAAACCAGAAAACTATAAAGCAATGTGCGACGCAATACTAGAATGCAGTAAATAGCAATATTTAGTTGAAAAAAATAACAACATAAAAGTAAAAAAAGAGTGTCAAAGAAATTAGGCACTCTTTTTTCTTTAAAAAAGTATATAATATAGAAAAAAATAGAAGGGAGCAAAAAAATGCCAAACATTTTTTTCTTCGGATGGGAAATAGATATTATTCTATGGATGCAGACGTTCGTTAACGGCTTTACAACATTAATCGCTAAAGTCTTGCAGATATGCGGCGAGGAATATGCTTTTATTGTTGTATTAGGAATATTATATTGGTGCGTAGATAAAAAACTAGGTCGAAGAATATCGCTCGCTATGGCGGGAAGTACGATTTTCGGAACTCTTATAAAGGGACTCGTATTAAGAAGCCGCCCTTACATGAATAACAAACAAATAGAATGCGTAACAGCGCCGCACAGGGATGGAGATATCATGTCGATAAAAGAACAAGGGTATTCTTTCCCAAGCTTGCATGCAATGATGTCTGTTGCTACATACGGATTAATTGCCACAACTACTAAGAAAAAAATCGCAATAGCGGTTGCGATTGTTATGCCTCTATTAATAGGAATTTCTCGTCCATTTGTAGGCGTACATTATCCGACAGACGTTATAGCCGGATGGATTTTAGGAGCTATTTTTCTTTTCTTGTTTGGCTGGCTAGAGAGTAGGTTTGGTTACAAAATAGGTTTTCTTGTTCCGCTTATTATAGGCGTTGCAGGATTTTTCTATTGCAAAGATATAGAGTTTTATTCTGGATACGGAGTGTCTTTAGGATTATTTTTAGGATTTGTGTTCGAGGAAAAATTTGTAAAATTTGATTACTGCAAAAAATGGTGGACATACATTCTAAGACCAGCAGGAGGAGTATTAGTATTTTTAATATGCGCACTCATACTTAAAATACCTACACAAATTTTTGCGATGGGAGCAACAAGCACTATCGGGTTGATTTATAGATTTTTCAGATACGCCTTAAGCACATTTGTTATGATAGGCATTTATCCATATGTGTTTAGACTTTGCAAAAATAAATTTTAGATAAGGAAAACATTTTGAGATCGATTAAAGAAATATGCCTTATTGGAGTAGGACCTTCAAGTTCGCATACAATGGGGCCATCTAATGCATGTAACTACATATTAGACAAGTATAGCGATATTGAGCATGTAATAGTTATTTTATATGGCTCGTTAGCAAAGACAGGTGTAGGTCATCTTACGGACAAGATAATACATTTACGCTTAAAAGATGTTGATCATAAAATATTTTTTGATGTAACGAAAAAGACGAGCCATCCAAATACAATGGATATAATTACAGTTACAAAACCATCAACCTTTCATAAAGATCGTTTTGTTTCAATAGGAGGAAGCTTGTTAATTATCAATGGAGATAAAGGCACACTTCCTAAAGAAATATATCCTGCTAAAAACATGAAAGAGATTTTAGATTACTGTGCAGCTAATAACTTAAGCCTGCTTGAGTATGCTCATAAATACGAAGAAGCAGATTTAGATGACTATTTTGGAGCAGTAATAGATGAGATGGAAGCAGTTGCTCTTCGCGGATTGAATTCGAAAGAAACAACTCTTCCAAGCGATTATGACTTAGAGCGAAAAGCGCCGAAGATGTATCAAGAGTTCTTAAAACTAAGTGAAGAAGAACAAAAGCAAAACTTGAAATCATATATGGCAATAGCTTCGATGGCAGCAAGCGAAGAGAATGCATGCGGAGCAAGCGTTGTTTGCGCGCCGACATGCGGAAGCTCTGGCGTTTTGCCGGGAGTCGTTTCATATCTTTATAAAATCGGTCATACAAGACAAGAAATTATTAATGCATTAATAGCAGGCTCATTAATAGGAATCGTTTGCAAACAAAACGCTTCTGTAAGTGGAGCTGAATGCGGATGCCAAGCAGAAGTAGGCGTAGCCGGTGCGATTGCAGCGGCAACCTTTGCAGCAATTAATAATTTATCAAATGAAAAAATAACGTTGGCAGCAGAAATGGTAATAGAGCATTCCCTTGGCTTAACATGTGATGCAATCGAAGGAAGGGTATCAATACCATGCATAAATAGAAATGCGCTTTTTGTATTAAAAGCTTATGATGCGTATACACTTGCGAAAATAACGCCTTACGAGTTATGCGCAGTTAAATTAGATGACGCAATAAAAGTAATGAAAAGAACTGGCATAGATTTAAGAGACGGATATAGAGAAACAGCAGAGCAAGGACTTGCTAGACTTTTCAAAGAAGAAAAAGTTAAGAAGGAGGATAAGCCTAATGAGTAAGCAAGAAAACGTAAAAGACTTTTTAGACATGTCTTCCATAACAAAAACAGTTCTATTAGAAAACGAGAAGAAAACTAATCAATTAATTACAATGGTAGAGGTGGCAGCGTGCGTTATAATGCTTGTGCATATAATATTAAGAACGTTTGTGTCGCCAGATAGCTTTAGCCCGATAGTCGCAATAACACTAGGCATTGTATTAGTAATTAATATCGTAACAATTATTATTACCCAAAAATTAAAATATAAAAAATTGACCAAATATGTATTAATAGGGTTAATGATTTTTACAGCAATCTCGTTAAAATTATACCTCGGAAACTTTTACAATTTGTGGGTTATCTTTCCGATTGTATTAGCAAGTACATATAACAATAAAAGGATTTCGCTAGGCTCATCAATAATCACGATAGTTATGTTTTATGCAGCTGATGTAGTAAATATTTTAATGCAGGAGTATGACGATTTTAATATATTAGTGCTCCCAAAAGATTATCAAATTTCTTTGCTAACAGGTTTTGATAGAAACTATTTTGTAGGAAAACTAGAAATAGCAGGAACATTAAAAAATTATTTAGGAATCTATGTTCCAACGTCCCTATTTATACTTATAGTGCTGGCGTTTGGATGCTATATTTTTGCAAAAAGAAATTATGAGAACTTAATTGAACAGGCAAAATCCATAGAAGAAAAAAGAAGGGTTGATGAAGAACTCATTTTAGCAAAAGATATCCAAACGACAATGATTCCACTGGATTTCGATAACATAAATACCGAATGCGAGAATGTCGATTTGTATGGACTTATGTTGGCAGCAGAAGATATAAGTTCGGATGTATATGATTTCTTTATGATTGATAAAAATCAGCTGTGCCTATTTATTGGAGAGACATCTCAAAGAGGCGCAATGCCGACGATATTTATGAATAATGCAAAAGACTATATCGAAGAGCACGCAAAAGAGGGCCAGAACGTATCAGAAATATTGCAAGGCGTTAATAATTATTTGTGTGAATCTAACTCAGCTAATATTTACATGAGTGCATGGATAGGAATATTAGATTTGGAAACTGGCCAGATGCAATATTCTAGCGCAAGCCAAAACCAGCAATATAAAAGTACTAATAAAACTTTTGCGCATGTATCGCAGACAGGAAACGATATGCTTATAGGCGTGATAGAGAACGTCCAATATGAGTCGAATAAGCTTGCTTTCGAAAAAGGCGATAAACTGTTTTTATATACTGATGGAGTTATCTCAGGAACAAATGGTAAAAAAGAGTTTTACGGAAAAGAAAAACTTCTTGCATGCATAAATAAAAACATAAATCTTAGCGCCCAAGAATTGCTGATAAATGTACAAAATGAAATTCTAGAGTTCGTCGTGGAAGGCGAACAAACAGATGATATTACGATGCTATGCATAGAATATAAATAAAAAAAGGGCGCTTACAAAAGCGCCCTTAATTTTTTTCATGTTTCGATTTATTTTGTGCCACGCTCAGTTTTATCTAAGTATTTAGCATAAGTCATAACACTGACTAAGCATGCAAGAATAAATATAACAACTGCAGATAAAAGTTCAATAGCTGGATTTACAAAAAGCATAACAATTATGTAAATGATATTGACAGCTAAAAGTATTGCGCAATATATAAATGATTTCTTTTTTCCTAAATCTAATCCAGTTGTTAGCACAAACATAATAGCGAATGAAAGTACCCACAATAATGTAGCAACGCTGGAAAGCTCATAAAATACTGCAATTACAACTTGGAATGCAAATGTAATTGTTACTAAAGCTAGGAAAAACTTAAAGTAAAGAGCAGCATTTTTTGAATAGCCAAAAAACATATAGTAAATTGCGTAAATAAGAGTAATAACTTTAAGTATAAGTGATACTAACTCTAAAGGTTCATTTACTATTGAAATATAATAAATGCTAGCAACTAGAGCTGCGACAATAAGTACAATACTTAAAATAAGAATTACTTTGTAAATAGGTTTATCAGTTCTAAACATTCTTATTATCTCCTTTTTCTTTGTTGAAACGAGAACATTTCTTTCAAAACATTATACCAATATTAAGCATATTAATACAAGTTAAGCTTTATTTTTTTTGCGATTCATAATAGATAAAATAATCTTATCATGCAAAAGCAAGAAGAGCGGTATTACTATATAAGCTATAAGTAGGGCAACCGCGTTCATGTGAATTGGGTGATCTACAAATAGTTGCTCTGCAGAGTTTGTCTGTGGCAAATTCAAAATATCCTTAATTATATGAACGAATGATAAGTGAAGTATAAGAATAATAAATGTATGTTGTCCAATCCAAATAAGGAATTTTGATACTACAGGAATTTTTTCAATAAGTTTTGAGAAATTAACAATAAAGTAAGTTCCCACAACACCAATGATGATCATTATATAAGTTTCACCAGCACCTAGAGCAGTCGTTGTTCCTAACTCACCAGCGCCAATAAAGCCAGCACCATTAAACAAAAGCTCGATTATTGCAATTATTGCAACGCAAACGATGCAGTTGATAACAGTCCAATATTTCTTTGAAGGTTCTGCAAATAAGAAATTTACTTTCTTGCAATAAGCTGCAACGATCATAAGAGCTGCGATAGCAGGAGCGTCTTGGATACCCCAAGGAAGTATGATGTTAAAAGATAATAGCAATGTTGAGATACTGCAAAGTGCAACGACGCATGAAATAAGGCGTTTTCCATTCTCAATCGCCCAATCTACTACAGCATAGAAAATAAAGTTTGCCATTACTAAATATTGAAGGAACCAGCAAGGTCCAAGTAATCTTTGGAAAAGTACTTGTGGCATATTCCATCCAATTAAGTTTGCTCCCCATTTAGAAATAGCAAAAACAAAATACGATTTTAATAATTCCAAAATGGTTGCTTCGTGTCTGATAAGGAAATAAGCTCCCATAATTACGAAAACAGCCAATGAATATATCAAAAGTGGCAATAAAATTTGTTTAGTTCTTTTTTTGATGTTTTGGAGATAAGTAAGTCCTTTATTTTTGTAGTTGTATCCACACATAAAAAAGAAATAGGTTAGAAGATATCCAAAGAAAATAGCAAATACAGCGCCAACAGGTTTAGAAACCTGGTAAGTATGAACGGCGATAACTAGCATTATCGCTAAACCCTTTGCAATATCTTGCGAAAGAATTCTGCCTTTGGCAGGGACTTCAGATGACATTGTTTTGTCTCCTTTATTAAAAACATTCAATCCTTATTATACCACTATTTTATATGCATTTGTCACTACAAAATTTAATAAAAATAGCCTTAAAAAAGTCCATAAGTATATGCGAAATATTGAAATCATACATAGTTCGTATTATAATTTTAGTAAATAAAAAATGGGGAAACAGGCCCAATAAAAGAGAGTGGAGACATGAATAAAGACATTAAATTAGCAATATTTGATTTGGACGGAACGCTTCTTACTCCTAAAGAAGTCCTCCCAGAAGACTTTGAAGAAGAATTAAAGTATTTTAACGAGAAAGGCGTGAGAGTTGCAATAGCAAGTGCGCGCCCAGCAACAGATGTCTTTAAGCTTTTTAATAAGGTACCGGAAGGACTTTTAATCAGCTGTGAAGACGGAAACGTTTTCTTCGAGGGCACAAATCTTTTAAGCGTTCGTTATATAAATCCAGAAGCAATCGACGCGGTATATAATGCGGTAAAAGGAAGAAAAGATATAGCAGTCCTTTGCTCGTCACTTAAGAAAAATTATATAACCGAAGAAGACTACCAAAAATTTGTAGCAACAGGATTTAAGGATTATGTTCCAGGTGGTCCTTGCGAATTGACCGAAGATGATCCAATAGTAAAAGTCCACTGTGCATGCGCCGGCGGAGTTTCTATGGCGTTAGAAGTAATGGACACATTGCTCTTAGATTTACAAAAAGACTTTGAAGTTCATGAGACGGGACGAGGAACAATTGGAATTACAATGAAGGGCGCAAATAAATCTGGAGCAGTTAAATTCTTCATGGACTACTTAAAGCTAGATTTAGAAAATATCGTAGTCTTTGGTGACAGCGATAACGATATACCGATGTTTAAGGCAGCAAAATATTCCTTCGCAATGATTAATGCATTAGACGATGTTAAGGAAGCTGCAACATTTGTAACAAAAGAAAATAATGGGAATAAAGGTGCAATAAAAGCTCTTAAAGAATTCATAGAACAATAAAGTTTTATAAATTCAGAAAGGAAACAAATGAGCGTAGTAAATATCATCAGTTTACTTGGAGGAGTTTGTCTTTTCCTTTTCGGCATGAACTTGATGGGTGATGGACTAAAGAGAGTCGCAGGAAGCAAGCTAGAGATTATTTTATATAAGCTTACAAGTAATCCGATTAAAGGAATTTTATTAGGAACTGGAGTAACAGCAGTTATTCAAAGTTCATCAGCAACATCTGTTATGGTTGTCGGTTTTGTTAACTCAGGTATGATGAAAGTTAGACAGGCAATCGGAATCATAATGGGAGCTATCATCGGAACAAGTATTACTGGCTGGGTAATATGTCTTTCAGAATTAAATGGTAGTGGAATATTTGAAATTATTTCTACAAACACATTAACTGTTTTACTCTCAATCGCCGGAATAATTCTTTTAATGTTCACTAAAAAAGAATCTAATCACAACATCGCGTATATTATGCTTGGCTTTGCCGTTTTAATGTTTGGCATCTCAGCAATGTCATCTGCGGTAGCACCTTTAAGAGAAAGTGAAGAATTCATTAGACTTCTT
This sequence comes from Lachnospiraceae bacterium, assembly GCA_045599965.1. Lineage (GTDB taxonomy): Bacteria > Bacillota > Clostridia > Lachnospirales > Lachnospiraceae > RGIG5612. The sequence goes on from JAZRXA010000043.1 coordinate 7,864, forward strand.
ACAAATTTCGAAAATCCATTCATAGGAATTTTAATAGGACTTGTGTTTACATGTATTATACAAAGCGCTTCGGCAGCAGTAGGTATTTTACAGGCACTCGCAGTTACAGGAGCAATAAGTTTCCAACTAGCTCTTCCAATAATTATGGGTATCGCGATTGGTGCATCGGTACCAGTTTTGCTTTCAGCTTTGGGCGCAAATGCAAGCGGTAAAAGAACAGCGTTAATTTATCTATTAGTTGATACACTAGGCGTAATCGTATTTGGAATAATCTTCTATGCTGTTAATGCGATCGTTAGTTTCTCATTTATGACAACAAACATGAATATGGTTAGCATCGCACTCTTAAATACAATCTTTAGAATAATTATAGTGTTGATGCTCTCGCCATTTATTGCTTTACTTGAGAAACTTGTATCTGTAATAGTTCCAGAAAAGAAAGAAAATATTGTAGAGCTTCATGATGCGGAAAGACTTGAAGAAAGATTCCTCGATTATCCTGCATTGGCAATAGAGCAAACAAATATAGCTATAAATTCTATGGCAACTTTAGCTCGCGAGAATATAGAAGGAGCCTTAGAACTTTATGATGATTATTCGAACGAAAAATTCTCAAGAGTATGCGATCTTGAAAACATTATTGATACATATGAAGATAAAATAGGAAGTTATCTTGTTCAATTAACAAAGAAAGAATTAAGCGACAGTCAAAATAAGAAAGCAACTTTATATCTAAGAACAGTTACTGACCTTGAAAGAATAAGCGACCATGCAAAGAATATTGCAGAATCAGCAAAAGAAATTAATGATAAAAATATTAAGTTTAGCGATTATGCAAAAACAGAAATATCAACATTGTTTGCAGCGTTAAATGAAATACTTACAAATACAATCGAAGCTTTTGTCAGTGATGATGTTGAAAAAGCTTACAAGGTTGAACCTTTAGAGGAAGTTGTCGATTTACTTTGCAAAACAAACAAAGCAAACCATGTAGAAAGAGTACAAAAAGGAACATGCTCTTACACAGATGGATATGTTTACAATGACATGCTTACAGACATAGAAAGGGTTAGTGACCATTGTTCAAACATCGGAATAGCAATAAGAATTAATCATGATGAATTAGATAGTAAACATGGTACGATTTCAAAACAAGAACTCGCAAATGCACATAACTTCGAGGAATATTTCAAAGAATATAGTGAAAAATATAAAGGTTAATGGTATAAGTAAAAACGCCGGGCAATCGCTCGGCGTTTTTGTTTTAATCTATTTTTAATTATTCTATTTCAATTTTTGCAGATGCAGGCTCTTCTAAAAGTTCTGGATGCATAAGAACATATTCAATAAGTTTTGCACTCTTAGCAAAATAGAAGCCGTCGCCGATTCGCTCATCAAGTGTGATACCAAACTCGCATTGTTTTTGAACATCTTCACTTCCATCTGGATTAATAACTTTAACATCTGAAATTTCACCCATAGAAGCTAGAGCGGAACATGTTCCGAAGTTAGCAAGGTTGTGATAAATAGCACCACAATGGATTGAGCCCAGGTTAGAAATAATCATGCTACAATAATAAATATTTGTAGAAGCAAGTGATTCAGGAATCCAGCCATGTCTGTCAGCAAACTTAATAATTCCAAAAATAGGAATTCTAATAAAGTTAGGAAGCTTTGATAAAATATCAATTGCGTTATCTGCGCTTTTCTTTTCAGTCTCTTCATCTTCACTACGAAGATTAGTGATTTTTCTTTCTAATTGTGCCTTGATAGTTTCAATAGTGTCCTCGGGCTTAATATCAATAAAAAGCATAATCTCTTCAGCTTTATCATTAAAAGATACTTTTGCAACGAAACCTAACACAACGTTGTTGTGCACATAAAGATGTCTATTAGTAATAAACTGATTTAATTTCGGACGGTTGTAAATAACCTTACCGCAAGCTGTTGCGAAAGCATGAAAGAAAGTGTAATGCTCGCCAGATGCGTTTTTCTTTTCAATGTATTCAACCAAAGGAGTAACGTTCATCTTTTGATTGATATAAACTTCGTTTTCCATGCGACTAGGCTTTAAATCAATGCAAGATTGCATAAGCCCAGATAGTTGCACACGCTTTGCGTCCTTACGGTCGCCAAATTTTTTCTTAGCCATTAAAGACCTCCTGATTTAATTTACTTTTGAAACGGGATATCGCCAATGTTAATTGATTTAGTGGTATCTAAGTCATCAAAGGTTTGCGTCTTAAATCCATCAGCCTCAATTGTTAGTGTATATTTATCTACTGGCAAATCCTTAAACCAGAAATCTCCGAATGCATCGGTAGTGGTCTTATAGGTAATTGAAGAATCTGATTTGCTAACTAAAGTACATAAAGCGCCTTTAATAACTTCTTCTTCGGCCTCGTCATAAATTAGTCCAGCAACAAATATACCAGGGATATTCTTATAGTAAAGTCTAGGAGCTAATCCTTCTTCAGTTTTCAATGGAGTAGCACCTTCTAACTTATCTTTAATTTTTTCTTCGTCTTCGTATATAAGAGCTTCAGTAGGGCATACGCTTACGCATCTAGGCTCTTTGCCAGCATCGATTAAGTGAGCGCAACCAGTACATTTTTGCGCGATATTTTCTTTTTCGTTAAAATAAACACTTCCGTAAGGGCAAGCACAAACGCATGCTTTGCAGCCATTACATTTAAGAGGGTCAATTAATACAAGACCATCTTCACGTTTGTAAATAGCACCTTCACTACATGCGCTAAGACATGCAGGATTTTCGCAATGACCGCAAATTTCAGGGATATAATGGATTTTTACTTTAGGGATAGTGCCTTCGACATGCTCGTTTACTTTAGCCCAAAATTGGCCTGTTAACGGCTGCTTTTTAGCATATGGAAGCCATTCATTATCGCAATGTTCTTCCTTGCAGGCAAGCTGGCAATTATAGCAACCAGAGCATTTAGCAACATCTATTAAAAAGACTTTACCCATTTTAGTTCCTCTCAAACTCGTCTAAATTTTTAACCCAACCTTCTAAACAAACGCCAGCAGCTTCGTCATACTTTCTTTCGAAAGCCCAAGGAGCTTTTGCCTTCCACTCGGCCCAATCTTCAGGTGTAACCTTAGCAACTTCGCAAAGGAATGAAGATGTAGCCATACCAGTAGAATTTTTGCCAGTCGTATGCAAAGGAGTAATATTATTAATTGCGCCACCACGGTCAACTTCGCCCGGAATAATAGGGTCGAGGCGCGAACCATGATCTATATAAGCAACTTTTTCTTGTAATCTTTCAGTTACATAAGCACCGCAAAGCACAATACCTCTTTCGTTAAATACCTTAACGATATCGCCGTGTTTAATGCCTCTTCTTTTGGCCTCAGCAGGGTTAAGCCAGCAAGGCTCATAAAGATAACCATCCTCGCCTTTAATCTTCATAGTCTCGATTTCACGAGTCCAAGGAATATCATCGCATTGCGCATGAATTCTCCAACGACCATGGTTAGACATGCAAAGCAAAGGATATTTTTTAGCACGCTCAGAACTAAGGCGCTCATCATGCCAAGCAGTATTTTCAACCCAGTGAGCAACAGGAGGTCTCTCCTCGTCATCTGGGAAGTGTTTTTCAATATTTGTAGAAGAATACTCTAAAAGCCCTGTTGGAGTTTCCAATGGATTTTCCTTAGGGTCTTCTTCGAATTCAGCAAATCCGGCAGGGACTTTATCCGTACCTTCCTTAATAGGAATAGTAAAGATTTTCTTTTCGCAGAATTCTTCCCAACTCATTTTTTCTTCGCAGCCAGAAGCCTTGTAGAAAAATCTTACACGTTCTTCTTCGCTTAAACCGCCAGTGTAAGCCTCAACGTAGTCAGGGCCGAATTGCTCTAGTATCTTAACGCAAACGTCAAAGTCGCTTAAAGACTCGCCAACTTTTTCGACGCATGCTTCTTCTTTATAAATGTTAGCAAAAATTCCAGAAGAGTAGTCGTTGCCTAAATCTTCCATCTCATGTTTCGTACAAACAGGTAAGATGATATCAGCAAAGTAGCAATCGTTCTCGAGCCATGGATGCTGAACAACCATGCATTCGATAGAAGGATCTCTATAAGCTTCCTGGAATTTAAATCCGTTGTTCCAACATGTAACGTTGCATGGAGCAGTAGACCAAATCATATGAACGTTAGGCATGCCTTCACGAGGATAAACGTTGTGAATAAATTGGTCATAAGATGTAGATTTTCTCTTGCCATTTTTATCAGGCATTTGGTTAGTAGAAAAACAACTAAGTCCGTACCAATCAATTTTCTTTTCTAAGATTGCGCGTTGAACGTTACATCTAGGAATAAATTGTTTTGGTCCTGGAAGTTGTTCAAACAAATCTATAAGCTCTGGAGCTCTTTGCTTTTGTTCGTCATTAAGAACGAAACGATGACTAATATCGATATGCGCAGGGACATCTCCCGGCACAGTGCGAAGCGCGTCACAAATATGCGGAATGGCTGGTAAAAACTCAGGTGTGTAAGGAAGAGGATAATTCTTCGCCCACATGTTCCACTCGATAAGTTTGCATTGGTGAACGCCAGCTTTTCCAAGTCCGCGCATACCAAGAAGCATAACCTCTAGGCGGGCTGGCTCAGAAGCGAAAGGTCCCCTAATATAACTTCCGCCGTTGCCATGACAAATAGAAATAATTTTCTCAGCCCAGTAATCTGCAAGTGCCTTAATTGTATAAGTAGGAACGCCGCATTTCTCAGACGCCCACTTAGGAGTCTTAGGAACGCCGTCCTCCTTGCCTAAAACATAAGCTGTAAATTTATCAAAGCCATAAGAGTGAGTATCTATATATTCTTTTTCAAAAGTTCCTTTTGTAATCCATTGATAAGCAATAGCAAGTTGCAAAGCAACGTCTGTATTAGGAAGAATTGGAATCCATTTGTCCGCATGTATCGCAGCTCCGTAGTTGAGCTCAGGACAAATATAGATTTGCTTAATTCCAAGTTCAGTAAACCAATAAGAAAGAAGTGTTGGCATATGAAGACCAAAGCCAAGAGGCGTAACTTCTGGATCGCATCCCCAAAATAGAAGAGCATCGCAGTTTTTAGCCATATCAGGAATAATATTTGCTTGAGGGTTTTGCTCACCAACAGGTTCGCATCCCCAAACATGCTTAGCACCCCAATACCAGCCTTCCCATGAATCCATGTTTCGCATTTGTTGAGTGTAACCACCTAGAAGTGAGAACATTCTATTAGGACAGCCATGTGAAGGAGCAACATTCTTTCCTTCGCCGTGCATATCTGACTCGCAAAGAATTGCTTCAGGTGCATAAGCTTTATGAACTCTTTTTATTTCATCAGCACAAAGCTTTGCAGCTTCTTCCCAACTGATTCTTTCATATCCAGAAATACCTCTAGTTTCAGGATGTCTATCTCCGTTAGGGTCCCAATCAATTCTCTTAAGCGGATACTTAACACGGTTAGGAGAATAAACTCTCTTCTTATAGCAAAGACCCATATGAGTAAGAGGTATTTTATTAGGAGGCGTGAACGTTTTGCCTTTAGCTTCGATTGTCCAAGGCTTAAGTGGTGCGTTATTATAATCCGTACCAAACTTATAAGGATTGATACGAGTTATTTTTCCGTCATTGCAGTCAACTTCGCAAAGGGCACCACTTTCAGGTCCCATTAAACTAAAGCTAACAAGTCTAGAATAATCTGGTTTTACGTTCATTTAAGCTTCCTTTTGTTCTGCTAAGTTTTTATTCTTTATCATCTTTCCAAGTATGAAGTAAAGAACTAATGTAATTAACGCTGTAACGCATCCCACGATAAAGGTTGCGGTATATGAACCGGTTGCGCCATAAAGCACGTTAGAAAGTTCGCCAAAGGCGATTGAACTAAATCCAAGTGCAAGAAGTGTGCAACCATAATTTGTAGCTGAATATTTTTGTCCAAAAAGGTCGGTACATGTTGCAGGGTTAACTGCTGCAGGACCTCCGAAGAAGAAAGCTGTTAAAAGAACTACAGCAAAGTAAACTCCTCCAGGAACAAATGTTAAGAGTGCAGAAAAGAGAGCAGTACCGATTGCTAATATTTTGTATGCTGCCATTCTACCAATTTTATCTGAAAGAGCAGACATTGAGAAACGTCCGCATGCATTAAATATACCTGTTAAAGATACACAAACAACTGCAACTGCGTCAGGCAATCCTCTAGAAACGCCAAGTCCTTTAATTAAAGGAGTAAGCATATTCCATGTAGCGTTATAGAAGAAAATACTTAAGATAAATACCCAATAAGTAGAAGTTTTAATTGCCTCTGTGAAAGTATAATCTTTTGTGGATGCAATAGAAGTTGCTTTTGATTCTACTTTTGGAAGAGAATCTAAATATTCTTTAGAAGGCATCTTCATAAGTAAGCAAGCAATAAGTCCAACTACAAATGTAGCTGCAGCTAATATACGAAGAGCATTAGCTAAATTCATGCTCTTAAGCATTGCAGAAATAACTGGTCCAAATATAACTGAGCCTAATGCAAAGCCAGCTGTTCCAAGACCTGAGGCAAGACCTCTTTTATGAGGCAACCATTTTTGCACACATGAAAGGCCAGCACTAAAAGTAAATCCTGATCCTATTCCTGAAAGTGCACAATATGTAATATAGAATATAAATATAGAAGCGCCCGGTTTAATTAATGATGAAAGGAAAAATCCTAAACCGAACATTACTATACCTATAATAGCTGTTATTTTTGAACTGATTTTATCATTTATAAAACCACCAACAAATGAGCCAATACAAAAGCCAAAAAGCATAAAGTTAGAAATAAGATTTACAGGTCCTTCTTCCCATAAATAATATTCCATAGCTGCGCCTTTCATAACGCTCCATATATAAACAACGCCAACGCAAACTAATGCGATTACGCAACATATTATTGATAAAATACCTTTTGAATTACTAGGTTTTTTTGTTGCTTCCAATTTAAAATCCTCCATAAAAATCACATAAAAACTCACCTTAAATATTACCATGAATAAGGTATATGTGCAAACTTTATACTTATACTAGTACAGCCTCTACACCTTGCAATTTGCCTAGCTCTTTTATTGCTATAGCTAGAAGTTTCGTTCTTGCTCATCACCCGTTCGTCTAACTGAAACTAACGCTCGACTCAGTCGGGCCTTAATGCGCGCGGTGCCCATCCACGCGCGCCCTCCTAGCGTTTTCGCTAAGTTTCATTAAAGCCTCACTCATAAATCGCAAGAAGCGAAACTTCTAGCCTCACAGCCACTACAAAATTCCTATCAACGTCCGCTTCGCTGGCTAACGCCAGCTCTATATATGAAAATAACTTTTGAAGTTCTATTTACACAAAAAACCATACAAAAAATTTTTAAAAAAGATTTTTACCGAAAAAGGGGCCATTGGTACCCAATAAGTGTTGTGAAAAATTTTGATGGGTTTTACAAAAGTTTAAAAACCTTGAAAAATCAAGGTTTTTAGTTTCTATACTTTTCCAACAAGTTCT
>JAZRXA010000044.1:0-13518 GCA_045599965.1 Lachnospiraceae bacterium
GATTCTTTTGCAAGATTATAAGCTTTCTTAATAAGCTCTATGTTTTCAGGGTCATGATATTTAAGCATTGTTTCTTTCAATACTTCAAATCTATCGTCCGCATAACTTAGCGCATCATATTCTTTCTTCTCGTTATTAAGTTCGTTATTCTCAATTTTGTCCGTCATCTTGTTCTATAAACTCCAGTCCTTCTATTGGTTCGTCAATTTTATCTTCTTCAATATATTCATCTAAATGTTCTTCAAATAATAATTCTTCTTCAAGCTGTAGTTTTTTCGCAATACGTTTTTTCTTAAGACTATCAAATAAAATCATAAGATAAATCAAAGCTGCAAAACCTACTATAACTCCAGCGCCACTAGCTATTATCTGAGTCGTTGAAATTTTTATATCGTTTTCTGGCTTTTTCTCTTCTTTTTTCTTTGTAGGCTTCTTAGGTGCTTCTTTAACTGAAGCTTCCTTTTGAATTACAATTTTATATGAACGGGAAAATCCGTTTTCTGCTTCTACTATAACTTCTATATCATTTTCACCGTCTGCTAATTCTTTTTCGCCATCACCTGTTACTGTTGCTTTTTTATCATTAGCCTCTGCTATGACTTTTACTTTCTTAACTTTACTGCCAACGGAACATGAAAAGATATCATTTCCTTCATCTATTAATTCAAATCCTTCAACTTCTAACTTAGCAAGTGATGTATCGCTTGATCCTGGGGCCGGTGCGCTAAACTCATAATCTTCTCCGCCTGTACCTGCTCCTGGGTCTACTTGCGGCTGATAAACTGAAACGTTAACGGTAAAGCTTGTACCTGAAATACTTTCTCCGTTATAGCTTGTGCCATCTTCAACATTAAAAGTAATTGACGCATTACCCGCACTATTTCCGGTTACTATAAAGGTTCTTTTATTATTATCTATATAATTATCTTTTCCATCTTTAACTGCTATCGCAATTGGTCCTGATTGAGAATATGTAAAGTATCCGGCAACATTATCTCCGATGATATTAAATGTTCCCATTCCACCTACTGGTATGCTAAGAGAAGTTTCTGTTGCATATATACTTCCTGAACCGCTAAGACTTACTAAAAGTTTTTTAACTTCAACATAATCTAGTGATGAAATAACGCCGTCTTCGTTAATATCCGCTCTTTCTAGCGCTGTTTCATCTGTTAAAGTTCTCATGCCAATAATATGTCTCTTAATAGCATTATAATCTGCTGAAGAAACTACTCCGTCATCATCAATATCGCCTCTGCCCTCTTCAGCCGGAACCGTTATTCCTAAATCTTCATCATCTGATCCAGATTTTATTCTCGACATTAAACTACTTGTTGGATAAATGTAGTTCATATCTGTTCTATTTCCAGCGCCCGGAATATTTCCATCAGATGAATATTGCCAAAGTTCGCAACCCATCGAAGGTTCTGAAATTCCCCAGTGAGCGAGCCATATCATTCCTTCTGCTCTTATCGCATCGTAATTTAATATATTCGTGAAATAATTTTTATTTGCATAAACACCAACGTTGTTATAGCCTCTATCTTTTATTCCTCTTATGAAGGTAAGACAAAAGTTCGTAAGTTCTGCTCCATGTTGGGCTGGGTTAAACGCATGATTATATTTATAACCATCAGCATCTTCCATATCAAACCAAATGCCTAGTTCTGGATATCTTCCGTCAAGCATTGTTATTACGTGGTCAACTTCACTATTAACTTCCTTTAATGTCAACGCATATGAATAAATATAAACTCCATAAGGTATTCCAAGCCTATCACACTCGTTCATATTTCTTGTTGCTTGCCTATCGTGTTGGTTAGGCTCATTGTCTCCAATACCTACCCTTATGATTGCAAAATCTATACCACTATTTTTTACGCTATTCCAATCTACCACTCCGTTGTGAGCAGAAACATCTATTCCTACTGCTCTTCCATAAGCATCAATAGCCAATGCTTCATCATAAGTTGTGAAAATTGTTGCAATAAATACTATCAAAGCAACGGACATTATCATTATTTTCTTCTTGTTAATTATTTTAGCCATGTTATAAATTTAGTCCTTAAATGTTAAAAACGTTTGACACTATTATCATTATTGTGGTATAAAATAATTTGCGCCTAGGGGAATCATACAGTGGCAGTATGACGGTCTCCAAAACCGTTCACGGGAGTTCGAATCTCTCTTCCCCTGTTTAAGACTTCGTTTTATACGAGGTCTTATTTTTTTACTGCGCTGATAGCCTCTTTTACATTATCTACGCCTATTAATTCCACATCTTTTATTTTCTTTAATGCTGTAAGTGCACTTTTTGGCACTATGCATTTATTAAATCCTAATTTCTTTGCTTCGCCGATTCTACTTTCTAATTGATTTACACTTCTTACTTCTCCAGAAAGTCCCACCTCGCCGATTGCTATCGTATTTTTTTCTACGATAAAGTCCATATACCCTGAAGCTAATGCGATAACTACTGCTAAATCTAAAGCTGTTTCGTTTATCTTCATTCCGCCTACTATATTTACATACGCGTCGCACTCTGAAAGATTAAATCCTAATCTTTTTTCTAATACTGCTACTAAAAGATTCATTCTTCCATAGTCAATTCCTGTTGCGCTTCTTCTAGGATTTCCTAGTCCTGACTTTGCAACAAGTGCTTGTACTTCAACTAATATTGGTCTAGTTCCTTCTATTGAACATGAAACGATTGAGCCTGATGCATTCTCAGGTCTTCCGTTTAGCATAAACTCTGAAGGATTTTTTACTTCATTTAATCCGTCTTGGCACATCTCAAATACCCCAACTTCATTAGTTGAACCAAAACGATTTTTTACACCTCTTAAAAGTCTATACGACGCATGCGAATCACCTTCAAAATAAAGAACTGTATCTACCATATGTTCTAGCATTCTTGGACCTGCTACCGTTCCTTCTTTCGTTACATGACCCACAACAAAAATACTTATTCCGAGGCCTTTTGCTAACTGCATCAAAAGATTTGTGCATTCTCTTACTTGGCCTACACTTCCTGGCGCACTAGCTACATCCGGTCTATACATTGTTTGGATTGAATCTATAATTGCGACCTCTGGCATTTCGTTAGAGATTACATTTTCTATTACATCTAAATCTGTTTCTGCAAGAAGTGTTAGGCTATCCTTAAACTCGCCAATTCTATTTGCTCTTAGTTTTATTTGGCTTAAACTTTCTTCGCCTGTGATATATAAAACTTTGTGGTCTTTATCACTAAGCTTTTTGCATACTTGTGTAAGGAGCGTACTTTTTCCTATTCCAGGATCTCCACCTACTAAAACAAGTGAGCCTTTGATTATTCCGCCACCTAAAACTCTATCGAACTCTTCTATGTCTGTTAAAATTCTTTTATCTTCAATAGCAGTTACATTATTCATAGTAACTGGCTTATTGCTTTCATCTAATCTTTTAGGCGTGCCCACCTTTTTTACACCCGCTTTATTTTCGAGCGATGGTGCTTCCACAAAAGTGTTCCATTCTTTACACGCTGGACATTGTCCTGCCCATTTAACGCTTTCATATCCACATTCTTTACAGAAAAATATTACTTCTTTTTTTGCCATTATTTTACAACGAACTCCAATTCTTCTTTTCCCTTAGGGACTTTTATTTCGACGCTGTCGCCGCTTTTTATTTTTCCTTTTAAGATTTCTTCTGCCAATTCATCTTCTAATAGAGTTTGAACTTTTCGCTTGAGCGCTCTAGCTCCATATTTTGGATCGTAGCCTTGCTCTACTAGGTAAGCCTTTGCTGATTCAGCTACATTCAATTTAATTTTCATTTGCGAAGAAGCTCTCTTTTTTAATTCTTTTAGAAGAATATTTATTATGTCCTTCATATTGTCTTTAGTTAGTGAAGCAAAAACAATAGTTTCATCAATTCTATTTAAGAACTCAGGCTTGAAGATGTGCTTAACTTCATCCATAACAGCGTCTTTCATCTTGTTATAGTTTGCTTTTTCGTCATTAACTGCTGCAAAACCTAAATTCTTTGGTTCAAGTATTTTTGTTGCGCCAGCGTTACTAGTCATAATAATTATTGTGTTCTTAAAATCTGTAACACGGCCGTGCGAATCTGTAATTCGTCCATCGTCTAATACCTGAAGCAATATATTAAATACATCCGGATGAGCTTTTTCTACTTCATCGAACAAAATAATTGAGTAAGGATTTCTTCTTACTTGTTCTGAAAGTTGTCCGCCATCATCAAATCCAACATATCCTGGAGGTGAACCTATAAGTTTTGATACGGAATGCTTTTCCATATATTCACTCATATCAACTCTTATTATTGAGTTCTCGCTTCCAAAAAGTGCTTCTGCTAAAGCTTTAGAAAGTTCTGTTTTTCCTACGCCTGTAGGTCCTAAGAACAAGAATGATCCAATTGGTTTCGATGGATCTTTAAGTCCAACTCTACCTCTTCTAATTGCTTTAGAAAGTGCTGATACCGCTTCATCTTGCGCAACAACTCTTTTATGCAATGTTTTTTCTAAGTTCTTTAACTTTTCGCTTTCTTCCTCAGCTAATTTTTCTACTGAAATCTTTGTCCACTTAGAAACAATGCCGGCAATATCTTCTTCTTTAACTTCTAGTTTTTCTGACTTCTTATTTGAACCCTTTTCAATATTTATTTCTGTTTTAAGGATTTTTATTTCGTCATTAACCTCTGCTGCCTTCTTTATATTTTTAGACTTAAGGTATTTTTCTCTTTTTTCTTCTAACTTTTTAAGTTGCTCTTCTTTTTTCTTAAAGTCAGGAGCAGCTATATATGAATTAAGTCTAACCTTACTAGCAGCTTCATCTAAAAGATCTATTGCTTTATCTGGGAAGAATCTGTCATTAATATATCTTGCTGCAAGCTCTACTGCTGCCTTAATAGCTGCATCAGTAATCTTTACGTTATGATGTTCTTCATATAATTTCTTTAATCCCTTAAGGATTTTTATTGTTTCATCATTAGTAGGTTGCTCAACATATATTGGTTGGAATCTACGCTCGAGTGCAGCATCTTTTTCAAAATGCTTTCTATATTCATCAATTGTTGTTGCGCCAATTATTTGGATGTCACCTTTAGAAAGTGCTGGTTTTAAGATATTTGCTGCATCAATAGAGCCTTCTGCTCCACCAGCGCCTATCATAGTATGGATTTCATCCATGAAAAGAATAATATTTCCAGCTTCTTTAACTTCGTCTATTACTCTTTTAACTCTTTCTTCAAACTCGCCTCTATACTTGCTTCCTGCAACTAAGGCTGGAAGGTCTAGTGCTAATATCTTTTTATTTGCAACTATTCCAGAAATTTCGCCATTAACTATTTTTTGCACAAGACCATTTACAATACTAGTTTTTCCAATACCTGGCTCACCTACTAAGCATGGATTGTTTTTAGTTCTTCTACTTAATATTTGAACCATTCTTTCTATTTCATCTTCTCTTCCAACGATAGGGTCTAATTTTCCTTCTTTAGCTTCCATCATTAAATCTGTGCTAAAGTCTTTTAAGATCGCTTTTTTATTTTTTGCTTTTGATGCATTATTTAGTTGGTCTTTATATTGATTTAAATCTACTCCCATCGCTACAAGCAAATCTTGTTTTATCTTTTGCTGATTTGCTCCAAGGCTGGTTAAAATACGCATAGCAGAAGAATCAGCCTCTTCTAATATGGCTAATAATAAATGTTCCGTTCCTACTGTTTTAGAATGAAACTTTTCTGCTTGAGCGCCAGAAAGTTCTAATATTTGCTCTGCTTTAGGTGAAAAGTCTTCGCCCTCGCTTATTGCTACATTAGAAGTAACTTCAAATGTATTCTCTATTAAATCTTTTATAGCCTGTGACGTAACATTGTTATCTACTAATACTTTTTGCGATACGCTGCCGTCAGTCTCTGCTAATCCCGCTAAGATGTGCTCTGTACCGATGTATGAATGGTTTAATTCATTTGCACATTCTGTAGCTGCAAGAATTGCTTCTTTGGCTAACTTAGTAAAAGGTTTATTCATAGCTTTTAATTCAACTCCTTATATAACTCATCAACAAGCTCTTTGATGTCTTCTTTAGAAAGTCCCTTACATATCCCCCTTGCGATAAGTGGACGTAAATATGTCTTCATAATTGCTTTTGATTTTATCTTATCGATATCAATCGCAACTACAGCACCCCTTCTTCTGTCAACTTTTAAAAATCCATCTTGTCTTAAAGATGTATAAGCCTTGTTGACAGTATGCATATTTACCCCAATTTCTTCAGCGAGTGAGCGCACTGAAGGAAGCGGATCTCCGTCCTTAATTTGCGCGGTCGCTATAGCCATAAAGATTTGGTTTCTAAGCTGAATATATATTGCTTCATCGCTATTAAAATCAATTTCAATATACATTGGCATACCTCTCGTTCTAATTGTTATACATATACTATAACAGGCCCTGCCCTATGTCAACTTTTTTATCCCTAAAAATTAAGAATTTGTAGAGCTCTTAGGCTGTGGATTTATGGATAATCGGCGCTCGAAGTGGGAAGGACGCGTACAACAAAACGTTGTCCGCATCCTTCCCACTTTCTCGCAAGCACGCCGATAATCCACAAATCCACCAGCCTCTACTACTATGTCCCATTGCGTCGCCTTTCGGCGCCGCTTCGCTGGCTAACGCCAGCTCCATATATGAAAATAACTTTTGAAGTTCTATTTACACAAAAAACCATACAACTCCTAGAAAAACATATGATGACTTATGGTGCTTGCCCGTACAACCTATCTTATATTGGCTTTGTTGTATGGTTTAAAATTTAAAATAATGCCAAAAATTAGCACTTTTTTGAGCAAAAACCATAAGTCATACCATCAAAACAGCTAAGTTGTATGGTTATTTGTCTTTTTATATATCCGAGTTGGTTGCTCGCGAAGTTGATGGCGCTTGGGCTAAGTAGGGCCCTGCGCCGTCCTTCGCTACTTACGGTGGCGGACTTTGAATGACAGCACACGTTCTTTCGAGCGCCACCTTAGTTTATAAATTTTAAAAAAACATTTTATTTTGGATTAATATATGGCGCCGGTGGTTACACCGGCGAAGCGGCGCCGGTAGACGACGCAATGGTACATAGTAGTAGAGGCTGTTGGATTTGTGGGTAACTGGCGCCTAGCCAGTTATCCATAAATCCACAGCCCAAAGAGCCCTACAAATTCTTAATTTTTCGAAATGTTTAAAAACGAAAACTGCCACCGATTGGTGGCAGTTTTTTTATGCTTGTTATTTTTAGGCTTATGCCATATATCCTACATGCTCTGGGATAATAAGGTCTGCGCCTGTCATAGCAACAACTTCTTCTACTGTTGTTGTAGGTGCAATCTCTTCGAGAACTAAACCTTCTTTCGTTACATGAATAACTGCGTATTCAGTTACGATATAGTCAGCAACGCATTTTCCTGTAAGAGGAAGTGCTGTCTTTTTAACGATTTTTGGTGTTCCGTCTTTTACGCAATGGTGCATTAAAACGATTGTTGTTTTTGCGCCTGTAACGAGGTCCATAGCTCCGCCCATGCCTGCGCATGTTGCGCCAGGAATCATCCAGTTTGCAAGGCTTCCTTTTTCGTCAACTTCGTAACCACCTAAAACAGTGATGTCAACGTGGCCACCACGGATATAACCGAATGATGTGAAGCTATCGAAGCAGCATCCACCAGTTCTTAACTTTGAAACTTTTCCGCCTGCATCAACAACATCAGGGTCTGAGTATTCGCCTTCTTCAGGAGCACCGATTAAACCAATAACACCGTTTTCAGACTGCACCCAAACATCAATATCTTCAGGAATATAGTCAAGACACATAGTAGGTGCACCAATACCTAAGTTTATAAGATCGCCGTCTTTGAAAAATTTTGCTGCACGGCAAGCCATAAATTCTTTACCAGTCATTATTCTACCTCCTTTTTAGCTTGAACAACCATATCTACTAAAGCACCAGGAGTCATGATTTCATCTGGATCTAAATCGCCAATGTTTTCAACGATTTCTTCAGCTTCAACAATTACGAAATCTGCAGCAGTTGCAAAGATTTGGTTGAAGTTACGAGCTGTTCTGTGGTAAACAACGTTGCCCATAGGATCTGCTTTCCAAGCATGGATAAGAGCAACATCACCACGAAGTGGAGTTTCAAGAAGGAAACGTTTTCCATTTTCAGGGTCGTCACCTTTTACGAATTTATATTCGCCTTTAGCTTCGTCCCACTCAAGGATTTGTTTTCCTTCTTCCATAGGTGTACCAACGCCAGTAGGTGTAAGTACGCCACCGATTCCAGCACCGCCAGCGCGAACTCTTTCACAAAGAGTTCCTTGTGGTGTGAATGTAATATTAATCTCACCAGCAACAGCCTTTTCAACTGTTTCAGTGTTACTACCGATATGTGAGCAAGTAATATGTTTTATAAGATCAGCATGTACGAGCTTTCCAATTCCTTGGCCACGCACACTAGTATTATTCGAAATAACGTTAAGGTCTTTACAACCTTTATCGATGACAGCTTCAATAAGAGTTTCAGCAACACCTACGTTAACGAAACCAGGGAGTAGAAGTGTCATGCCACTTTCAACTTTTGATACCGCCTCTTCGAGGCTTACAATTTTACTTTTCATTTTTAACCTCTTTCTTTATTGGTGGCTTCCCGCCTAAGCGGGAAGCCTGTTTAGAGTTTAATTAGTCTGTGTATGTTGTAGGAAGAGTTTTCTCGTCTTTTAAGCAGTTGCGTTTGATACCTAAAATTTCACGAGCTTCCTGTGCAGTTGCAATCTCGCGGCCAGCAAGTTTGCAAAGTTCAACAGCACGTTTAACGAGCATTTCGTTTGTAGCAATAATCTTGTTTCCATCAGCGTCTTTGCCGAACATAACGTTGTCTTCAAGACCAACACGAAGTCCGTCACAGCCAAGAGCAAGACCAGCAAGCATCATAGGAACATGAGCTTTAC
The DNA here is from genome assembly GCA_045599965.1 of Lachnospiraceae bacterium. Taxonomy (GTDB): domain Bacteria; phylum Bacillota; class Clostridia; order Lachnospirales; family Lachnospiraceae; genus RGIG5612. The sequence continues at coordinate 8,989 of JAZRXA010000044.1, forward strand.
CGATTCCTGATACTGACCATGTAGCGCCTTCAGGGAGTTTGTCAACTAAGAAGCTAAGGTTCTGAGTTGTACCAGGCATAGAACCGCCAACACCCATGATGAATTGGATGTGTGGAGGTTGTGGGATGTTCCACTTGTTAACATAGTACATTACAGAATCGATGTGACCTGTATCGAAAACTTCGAATTCAGGTTTAACGTCTTCTTTAACAACTTCTTGAGCTAACTTGTTAAGGAAACGTGGGCTGTTCTCGAAGATGTAGCTGTTTGACCAGTTAATTGTATTAGGGTCAAAAGAGCACATTTCAGGATGAAGAGCGCTAAGATGTTGAATACGTTTAACATCTTCATACTCGCCGCCTGAAGTAGTTAAGTTGATGATTACGTCAACGCCAGCTTCAGCGCAAGCCTTACGGCAAGCTTCAACAGCGTCAGTAAATTTTTGAAGGCTCATTGACTTGTAGCCAATTTGCATTTCGCCATCAACTTCTTTATCTTCACGAACATGAATATGAACGATTGAAGCACCAGCTTTAGCTACTGCTACAACCTGCTCAGCAAGTTCTTCTGCATTGTATGGAACTGTAGGAGCTTGAGACTTCTTTGTACCAGCACCACATAAGCAGCATTGAATCATAACTTTGTTTGTTTTTGACATTTTATAAAAGTTCCTTTCTTGTATGATTAAACTGGATCATCCATGAATTTCTTAGCAAGTTTGAAAACTTCGAAAAGTTGTTTATCACGTTTTGCAAGAAGTTCTTGTTTATCACAATCTGTGTAATCGTAAAATCCTTTTCCAGTCTTAAGACCAAGTTCATTTTTGTCGAGATGCTCTTGAAGTGTCTTAGGCATATCAACTTCTGGAGGCATTGTGTAACTCTTGTTACGGTAGTTGTTTGCTGTCATGTCGAGGCCACCAAAGTCAGCTCTCTTGCAAAGACCTAAAACAACTGCACGAGGGATAAAGCTTGCCTTAACTGCTTTATCAATATCTTCAGGAGTACAATATCCGTTATCAAGAAGGAAGAAAAGTTCCTGGTTGATGCACATTTGCATACGATTTGCGATGTAACCACGGATAAATTTTTTCATAAGAACTGGAGTCTTTCCGCATTTCTCTAAGAGAGCAACAGTAACGTCAGCCGCCTCTTGAGGAGCAGCTTCAGCTTTAACAACTTCTACAAGTGGAATAAGCTGAGCTGGAGCATACCAGTGAGCGATAACCATTTGTTTAAGACGACGCTCAGGCATAATCTCGAATACGTTAAGTCCTGATGTGTTAGATGCTAAAATACAATCTTCACTAGCGAGTTCATCGAGCTGAGCATAAAGTTCTTCTTTAGCTTCTTTCTTTTCAACGATTGTTTCCATGATGAAGTCAGCTCCATCAACAGCATCTTTTAATGTGTTTGTAAAAGTAACGCGTGCGAAGATAGGTTCAACTTCGTCTTTACCGATTAATTCTTCTTCTGAAAAAGTTACTAAACTTTTATGAAGAGTTTCAGCAGCCTTTGCAGAAGTTTCTTCACTACGTGTCCAAACAGTTACGTTGCATCCGCCAATAGCGAACATTTGAGCAATGCCAGGGCCCATTGTACCAGCGCCAAGCACTGCAACTTTTTTGATATCATCAAGTGTTTTCATAATTATTTTTTTCCTCGAAATTATCTTGTCACTGTGACCGTTTAGGCCACAGTGACATATTTTTTTTAATTTAGAAAGAACCTTCTTCCCAAGCTACTAAACGAACCATACCACCATCAGCTGCTTCGCAACGGAATGGGAATGCAGCGATAATCATACGTTTACCTGTTACTTCGTCAACGTCGCCACCAGCGTTTTCAACTGCCATAACACCATGTTGTCCAAAGAGACGATGACATGGCTCATAGTCAGGATAATCTACGTCGATGTCGCGGCCTGTAGCAAGTTTGTAGTTGTTGTAAAGCCAAGGCATTTGTTCTTTAACTGGGCAATGCCATACTGGAGAGTCAGAAGCGCCGTATGTACCAGCAACGCCTTTAACTTTCTTTTCGAACATAAGCCATTTAGCAAGTTCTGGACCATTACCAGCGTAGTAGTTAAAGTATTTGTCGTTATTCTTTCTCCAATAACGATGGAAACCTGTGTTAAGAACTACCCAGTCGTTAGGGCGAATCTCAAGACCATCTTTGTCAAGAGCTGCCTGAACGTCTTCAGGTGTAATGATGTGCCAGATAGCACCTTTCTTACCAGGAACTTCAGCGAATTCACCCATCTTAGCTGGGTCTCCGCCTGCAGCATTGAAAGCTTTTTCAAACTCGTCATACATCCATGTAAGGTCAACGATAACGCCTGTACCTATAGCATGCTCAAGACGAAGCTCTGAAAGTGTGTAGCCATAACGCTCACGATCAACTTCTTCCTCATGAAGAGTGTGGTTAGGAGCATCACAGTGAGTTGCAGCATGAAGAGTACCTGTGTATGTACAAGTTCTCTTATGGAATCTCTCAAGATACTGTCCACGTGGGAAGTTAAGGTCTGAACGTGCGCCAGGGAATGGCCAAAGTGGTGTATCCCAGCCCCATGGTTGGCTGAGGTCCCAGATTTTTGTCATTTTTTCGGTTTCGAGATAAAACTCGTCCTTGTTAAGGGGCATGTAAGCCATTGTAAAATCCTCCTTTAAATGTATAAAAAAATATTTTTTTATAAGGGAAAGACAAATTCCCTAAAATAGTTTACAATGTAATTGTAAACCTTGGAACTATTCCAAGGTCAAGAATCTTTTTTCCTATTTATATATAAAAAATGGAGGAAAATTATGGAATACAAAATTGGTGAAGTTTCTAAAATTGTAGGGGTTTCTACAGACCTTATTAGGTATTACGAAGAAAAGGGCATTATCACGCCAAAGAAAAATCCAAACAATGGGTATCGTTATTACGATGCATGGGACATAAACTTTTTAATAGACTGTGTTTGGTATAAAAACTACGGCTTTAGTATAGACGAGATAGTTAAGATAGAATGGGAGAGCACCTATGATAGTTTAATGGATAGGTTTAATGCGATGGAAAATGCGATGGAAGCAGAGTTGCATAGAAAGGCGCTCCTTCTAGAAAGAATAAAAAGCCAAAAGGCTTCGCTTAAAAAAGTAATGAAACTTTTTAATAAGTGCGAAATATCTAAAGGGCCAGATATGGTCTACTATTTAAATAGACACAACTCTGATTATGAAAAAGACTTGCGCTTAGAGAAAGTTACAAAAGATTGGATTAAGTACATGCCTCTTTCGAAAAGATACTTTGAAGTTGCTGAAAATCCTGAGTCAAGCGAAGACTATTCTTGGGGCTTTTCGCTTGAGCCAAAGTATGTAGAGGAATTTAAAATCAAAGTTAAAGATCCTATCAAAAAAAGAACTGGCGTAAGAACGATTCACTCAGCATTTAAGAGCTCCGGCAAAAATGCGTTCTCACCAAAGCACATCGACTACATGTATAAGTTCGCAAAACAAAACAATCTAAAACCTTGCGGCAGAGCCTACGGCACACTTATTTGTTCAGTCCTCGACGGAGGCCACCTAACCGGCTACTTCGAAGTCTGGCTCCCAATCGAAGAATAAGAAATACAAATATAAAAAAATAAATAATTCAGGAGGAAATTATGGAAAAGGTATTACAATTTTTAAAAGAAGCAGACACATATTATCTTGCAACAGTAGAGGGCGAGCAGCCACGCGTTCGTCCTTTCGGGACAGTTAATGTTTTCGAAGGAAAACTTTATATTCAAACAGGCAAAGTAAAAGAAGTTTCAAAACAAATTCATGCAAATCCAAAAGTAGAACTTTGTGCCTTCAAAGGTGGAGAATGGCTTCGTCTTGCAGGAGAACTTGTTGAAGATGATAGGCTTGAAGCAAAGCAGGCTATGTTAGATGCATATCCAATGTTGCAAAACATGTACAAAGCAGATGACGGAAACACAGAAGTTTTCTACTTCAAAAATGCTACTGCTCAGATTTGCGCATTCACCCACGAACCAGAACTAATCACTTTCTAAATTAAAAAAAATACCAATTAAAAAAGCTGTCCCATCATTAAACGGGGCAGCTTTTTTGCCGCGCCCTCCTAGCGTCTTCGCTAAGTTTCATTAAAGCCTCACTCATAAATCGCAAGAAGCGAAACTTCTAGCCCAACGCCCACTGCTATATTCCTACCGGCGCCGCTTCGCTGGCTACGCCAGCTCCATATATAAAAATAACTTTTGAGGTTCTGTTTACACAAAAAACCATACAACTCCTAGAAAAACATATACTGACTTATGGTGTATACTCCTACAACTTGTCTTATATCTACCTTGTTGTATGGTTCAGAATTTAAAATAATGCCAAAAATTAGCAATTTTTTGAGAAAAAACCATAAGTCACACCATCAAAACAGCTAAGTTGTATGGTTATTTGTCTTTTTGTATATCCGAGGTGGTTGCTCGCGAAGCTGACGGCGCTTGGGCTAAGTAGGGCCCTGCGCCGTCCTTCGCTGCTTACGGTGGCGG
>JAZRXA010000045.1:0-35180 GCA_045599965.1 Lachnospiraceae bacterium
TGTTTTGATAAAATTACCGAAAAAGGCACCATTGGTACCCGAAACTATATATTTTTTAAGTAAATCCATTAAATTAATTCATTATGAGAACTTGTTGAAAAAGTATAGAAACTAAAAACCTTGATTTTTCAAGGTTTTTAAGCTTTTGTAAAATACATCAAAATTTTTCACAACGCTTATTGGGTACCAATGGCCCCTTTTTCGGTAAAAATATTTTTTAAAATTTTTTGTATGGTTTTTTGTGTAAATAGAACCTTAAAAGTTATTTTCATATATGGAGCTGGCGTAGCCAGCGAAGCGGCGCCTAAGGCGACGCAATGGGAGATAGTAGTAGCGGCTGTGTGATTTGTGGATTATCGGCGAGGTTGCGAGAAAGTGGGAAGGATGCGGGCAACTTTTTGTTGTACGCGCCCTTTCCACTTCGAGCGCCGATTATCCATAAATCCACTGCAATCCACTGCCCAAAAAGAACTATACAAATTGCAATTTAGTGCGATAAGAATGTTACAAAATATTGTTTTTAAAATAGAATCTTTGAATAAATGAACGATATTAAAGAATTATAAAGGATGTTATAATATCATTTGTGATATTTGTTAGTGTTTGATGGAGGTTGTCAGCATGAGAAAAATGGAATTCAGATATGCCGTTGAAAAAGATGTTCCGTTGATTCTACAATTTATTAAGGAATTAGCGAATTATGAAGAGATGCTAGATGAAGTTGTCGCAACAGAAGAACTTTTGAAAGAATGGATTTTTGAAAAAAAGAAAGCAGAGGTTATCTTTGTTTTAGAAGATAGTTGTGAAGTTGGTTTTGCTTTATTCTTTCATAATTTTTCAACTTTTTTAGGTCGTGCAGGCATTTATTTGGAAGATTTATATGTCAAGCCGGAATATCGCAGAAAAGGTTACGGAAAAGCTATTCTAAAGGAATTGGCTAGAATTGCTACTGAACGTGGATGTGGCAGACTTGAGTGGTGGTGCTTAAACTGGAACAAGCCGAGTGTTGATTTCTATTTATCGTTAGGTGCAGAACCAATGAAAGATTGGACGGTCTACCGCATTTCTGGAGATACATTGGATAAACTAGCACAATAAGTTTAACCTACTAACGATGAGCATTTTTTATGCATAGGAGGTTTATATTGAAACTAAAAAATGTACTAATTGTAGTAAAAGATATAGATAAGGCGTTAAAGTTCTATCAGGATTTATTTGGTTTGGAACTTGTTTTGGACAATGATGGAAATATGATTTTAACTGAAGGACTAGTACTTCAGGCAGAATCTTATTGGAAAGAATTTATTCAAAGGGATGTAGCCAAAAAAAATAATTCCAGCGAACTTTATTTTGAGGAAGAGAATATTGATGCATTCTATGAAAAGGTGAAAACGCTTTATCCTGAAATAGAATTTGTAAATCCACCTATGACTCATAGCTGGGGACAACGGGTTGTTCGCTTTTATGACCTAGATGGAAACCTTATAGAAGTCGGAACACCGACAATATGAATGTTGAATTAATGTTAAGGAAAAATGGAAAAAAAGGGATTATCTAAAAAAAGTAAAATACTTATAGTTTTGGCGGTAGTGATTGTCGCCTTGGTTTGTGCGGGCAGTATTTTTATAGTTAATATCAAAAAAAATGAGCCAAAACTTAAAAATAAAAAATTTGTTTTTGAGTATGGAAAAGAAATTGATATATCAAAATTAAAAATATTGGATAAGGATTATGAAATAGAAAAACTTTCTTGCAATTTTAAGTTTAAGGATGGAAATAAATATCCCGAGGTTGGTGAATATAAGCTTACAGGATATTACACATATTATATAAAAAAAGTAGATATTTCTATTTTAGTTGTTGTAAAAGATACGACCGCACCGAAAGTGATTGAGGCTAAGGAAGAAATTAAAGTTCGTGAAGGAGAAAATGAGTATAACTTTGATAATGATTTTGTTGCGGAGGATTTAAGTGAGTTTGAAACTAGTTTTGATTTGGCTAATGTTGATTTTAATACTCCAGGAAGTTACGTGGCAAAAGCTATTTTTACAGATATATATAAGAATATAACGGAGCAAAACTTTACCATAGTGGTAGAGAAAAAGCCACAACCTTCGAGCAGTTTGACATATGTAAGAGGAATCTTAATTGTTAATAAAAAACATGGATTGCCAGATGGCTATAATCCAGGAGAGAATCCGACCGCAGGTGCAGCAGTTAAAAGATTAATTGCGGCAGCAAGAGAAGAAGGTTTAGATATTGGAGACTATTATAGTGGTTTTAGAAGCTACAGTAGACAATATAACCTATATTGGAATTATGTTAGTCGCGACGGACAAGCAGCAGCGGACACATATAGTGCAAGACCAGGATTTTCTGAGCACCAAACGGGTCTAGCGTTTGATTTGTGCCATTCAGTCGGAGGATTAATTGAAAATGATGCTGAAAGTGAATGGGTAGCACAAAATGCACATAGATTTGGGTTTATTGTTAGATATACACAAGGCAAACAACATATAACAGGATATGTTCCTGAGGCATGGCATATAAGATATGTTGGTGATCTTGCAACCGATATATATAATTCGGGTTTATGTTTGGAAGAATACTTAGGTGTTGAAGGCGGAGAATATTACTAACGACGAGCATCAGGAGTGAATTGATTTTCAAAAAAAGATTAGCACAAATTTTAATATTAAAAATATGATATAATAAAAGAAAAAACTTGGAGGTTATTATGAACAAATACGAAGGAACACAAACAGAAAAAAATCTCGAGGCTGCTTTTGCAGGAGAATCACAAGCAAGAAACAAGTACACATATTTTGCTTCAAAGGCAAAAAAAGAAGGCTTTGAACAAATAGCTGCTCTTTTTGAAAAAACAGCAAATAATGAAAAAGAACACGCTAAACTTTGGTTCAAGGAATTAAATGGAATTGGAACAACTGCAGAAAACCTTGCTGCAGCAGCTGATGGCGAAAACTATGAGTGGACAGATATGTATGAAGGTTTTGCTAAGACTGCCGAAGAAGAAGGTTTCCCTGAATTGGCTGCAAAATTTAGATTGGTAGCAGCAATAGAAAAACATCATGAAGAAAGATATCGCGCACTTCTGCATAATGTAGAAGCACAAGAAGTTTTCGCAAAGAGCGAAGTTAAAGTTTGGGAATGCAGAAATTGCGGACACATTGTTGTTGGCGAAAAAGCTCCTGAAGTTTGCCCAACATGCTTACATCCACAAGCATATTTTGAAGTAAATTGCGAAAATTATTAAAAGGATTATTTTTAATATGAAATATGCACTAATTAATGGAATTATTCTAGATGGAACAAAAGATATGCAACCGATTAGCGGTAAAGCTATCTTAGTTGAAGACAAAAATATTAAAAATATTGTTAGTGATACAGAAAATTTAGATGGCTATGGTATTGTTGATTTAAAAGGTCAATATATATTACCTGGTTTAATAAATTTACATGTTCATTTAGGCGGAAGTGGAAAGCCAAAAAAGAAAGCATCTGACCCAGTTAAGTTAGTTAAACTTATTGTTATGAATAAGTTAACTAACTGGGTTGGTCATACTCTTGTTTCCAGTTGGGCAAAGACACAATTTTTAAGTGGAACCACAACTATTAGAACGGTTGGTGGAGTCACAAATCACGACTCTTTATTAAGAGATGAGATAAAAGCAGGAAAAAAACTAGGTCCTAGAATCATAACCAGCAATATGGCAATCTCAGTTAAAGATGGTCATATGGCAGGATCTTTAGGATATGTAGCAACTAGTCCAGAAGATGCGGCAAAGTATGTTGATATTATTGCTAAAGATAAACCTGATTTAATAAAACTTATGATTACAGGAGGAGTATTAGATGCTGAAGTTGTAGGAGAACCAGGCGTTCTTAGAATGCAACCTGAAATGGTAAAAGCTGCATGCGATAGAGCACATGAGTTAGGTTATAAAGTTGCAGCGCATGTAGAGAGCCAAGAAGGTGTTCTTGTTGCACTTGAAAATGGAGTCGATTCTATCGAACACGGAGCTAAGCCAAATGAAAGAATAATTGAATTGCTTAAAGAAAGAAAAGCATTTCAGGTTTCTACAATATCGCCAGCACTTCCTTTTGCACTTTTTGATAGAGAAATATCTCATGCTACGTACGAACAACAAGAAAATGGCAAAATTGTTTTTGAAGGCATAATAGACTTAGCAAAAGCCTGTCTAGAAAATGATATCCCTGTTGGTCTTGGAACTGATAGCTCATGTCCATATACTACTCAATATGACATGTGGAGAGAACTTTATTATTTTGTTAAGTATTGCGGCGTAAGCAATTCATTTGCGTTGTATAGTGGAACGCTTCTTAATGCAAATCTAGCTGGAATTGGGGATATTACTGGTTCTATTGAAGAAGGCAAGAGTGCAGATATGATTGTTGTAAAAAACAATCCATTAGAAGATTTAAGCGCACTAAGAAATGTTGAGATGGTAATCTTTGAAGGACAAATTCACAATAATCCAAAAGTCAAAAAGATTGCTATAGCAGAAAGAGAATTAGATAAATATTTATAAAAAGATGATCGTAAAATCTGTTGATGAATTAATTGGAAGAACTCCTTTATTGGAAGTTTGCAATATAGAAAAAGAAATGAATCTTTGTGCAAAGGTTCTTGCAAAACTAGAGTTTTTAAATCCTACTGGTTCAGCAAAGGACAGAGCAGCAAAGACAATTATTGATGATGCAGAAAAAAATGGGCTCTTAAAACCTGGAGGAGTTATTGTTGAAGCAACTTCAGGAAATACTGGAATAGGGCTTGCTAGTATAGCAGCTTCAAGAGGATATAAAGCAATTATAATCATGCCGGGGAATATGTCTGCTGAAAGAATAAAACTTATGAAGGCATACGGTGCTGAAGTTATTTTATCGGATCCAGATATGGGTATGGAAGGATCGCTTGCTAAACTTAAAGAAGTGAAAGAAAAATATCCTGATTGTTTTGAAGCAGGACAGTTTGTTAATCCATCTAACCCAAAAGCTCACTACGAAACAACAGGCCCAGAAATATTTGAAGATACCGATGGAAAAGTTGACATTATAGTTGCTGGTGTGGGAACAGGCGGAACTCTTTGCGGAACTGCGAAATATCTTAAAGAAAAAAATCCATTAATAAAGGTAGTTGCTGTTGAGCCAGAGGCCTCACCACTTTTATCAAAAGGTTGGGCTGGCAAGCATAAGCTTCAAGGCATAGGAGCAGACTTTATTCCTGAAACTTTGGATAGAGATATAATTGATGAGGTTGTTTGCGTAAGTGATGAAGATGCATTCAAAACAGCTAGACTTCTTGGCAAAAAAGAAGGAGTTATGTGCGGAATTACTTCTGGAGCAGCCTTATGTGCGGCAATATCTTTAGCAAAGGATTTTGCAAATAAAGATAAAAATATAGTTGCTATACTTCCTGATTCGGGAGATAGATACCTCTCAACAACTTTGTTTGGAGAGTAGTGATACTATAGAAAAAAGATTAATAGTAGATAGGTAGTTAACTTGAGTACAAAATTAACTGTAATTATAGATAATGCCGCAAAAGAAAATTTAAGTGGTGAATGGGGTCTTTGTATTTTGGCTGAATACAAAGATAAGAAAATTCTTGTAGATGCAGGAGCATCTAACTTATTTGCAGAAAACTTATCAAAATTAGGTTTTGATATTAAAGATATTGATATGGCAATCTTAAGCCATGCTCATTATGATCATGGAAATGGTATGCCAAAATTCTTTAAGGAAAATAGTAAAGCAAAGTTTTTCATTAGAGAAAACACAAAGGAAAACTGTTATATTAGAAAATTTATTTTTTCAAAATATATTGGTCTTCCGAAACATGTTTTGGAAGATTTTAGTGATAGAATAGAATATGTAACAGGAGATTATAAACTTTGTGATGGAGCATATTTAATTCCTCATAAAACGCCAAACCTAGATCAAATCGGAAAAAGAGAAATGATGTATCAAAAGACTAAGTCGGGATGGGTTGTTGATAATTTTTCTCATGAGCAAAGTCTAGTATTAGAAACAGAAAAAGGGCTTATAATTATTAATAGTTGTTCTCATGGTGGGGCGAATAATATAATAAACGAAGTAAAGGAAACTTTTCCAGATAAGAAAGTTTATGGGATTATAGGTGGTTTTCATTTATTTAATAAAACAGAAGAAGAAGTAAAAGCTTTCGCAAAAAAAGTCGAAGAGACAAATATAGAATATATTTGCACAGGACATTGCACAAAAAGTAAAGCATTTAATATTTTGAAAGAGGAACTTGGCAAAAAAGTTCACGCCTTAGAAGTTGGACTTGTAATAAAATTTTAGAAATCCAATATAAAGAGGGATTTGTGTTATGAAATATAAAAAAGGAAAACATATAGTAGTAATTGTATTGTTTGTGGTGATTATTGCGTTGCCATCAATCTTTTATTGGCTGAAAGGCGATCAATTTATAGAAAGTGTTTCGAAGCAAAAGGATAAAATCTCTGAGCTTTATGAAGGAGAGTTTGAGGAAAATGTGACGCCTTACTTTTTGAAAGATTAACACTAATGGGGGAACTTTATGGGGGAAGTTGAATATTTAAGTAGAATTAATAGCTTAAATATTTCTAGTTCTATTGATGATGTAGTAAGTCTTAAAAAATCTGATTTCACAAGTCAAAAAGAAGATGAAATAAAAAAGATAAATACATGTTGCAGAGCATGTATAGCTAACTGCGGCGTTATTGCCACGGTTAAAAATGGAAGAGTCATCAAGTTAGAAGGAAATCCTGATGACAAGATGAGCAAAGGCAGAATGTGTGCAAAGGGGCTAGCTGGAATTCAAGCACTTTACCACCCAAACAGAAATAAATATCCTATGAAAAGAGTAGGAGAACGTGGAGAGAGTAAATGGAAAAGAATTTCATGGGACGAAGCTTTAGGCACAATTGCTGACAAACTTGTTGAAGTAAAAAAAGAGTATGGCGCTGAAAGCGTATTTTGTTCTACAGGTGGCGGTGGCAATCCAGAAATTTGGAGCATAGCAAGGTTTTGTAATATTTTTGGAACTCCAAACTGGTTTGAACCTGGTTGCGCACAATGCTACCTTCCTAGAGTCGTTGCTTATACTATGATGTATGGCGGCGCAGATCCTAGTATTGCAGATTCTAATGCACTCGAACTTTATTTTGATACAGAAATTAAAACGTTATTGCTTTGGGGTACAGACCCTTCTTATTCATGCCCTGCCAGTGGTGGAGGCATGGTTAACGACTTAAGAGCTAATGGTGTTAAGACAATCGTTGTTGATCCTAGATTTACACCCGATGCAGCTAAGGCAAATATTTGGCTACCTATTAGACCAGGAAGCGATGTTGCTTTAATGCTTGCATGGATTAGATATATTATTGAAAACGAACTTTATGATAAAGAGTTTGTATTAAAGTGGACTAACCTTCCTTATTTAGTTGATAGCGAAACAAAACTTATGCCACGAGCTAAGGTTTCTAATAAAGAAGGCGAGCCAGATACTTTTTATGTTTGGGATAAAAAGACAAATTCCATGAAACCTTTAGAGTTTCCATGGGATGAAAAATTAGATGTTGCTCTAGAAGGAAGCTTTAATGTTGATGGTAAAGTATATAAGACTGGCTTTACTATGCTTAAAGAAAGTGTTGAAGAGTATACACTAGAAAAAGCTGCTAAGCTTTGTTGGTTAGATAAAGAAAAAATAGAAGAGGCAATTAAACTCTTTGCAAAAAATACACCTTCAGGTTTAGCTATAGGTGTTGCTACTGACCAAACTCCTAACTCAGTTCAAGCAGCTATGGCAGCATGTATAATCGATAGCTTAGTTGGAAACGTTGAAAGGCCTGGCGCACTTATGCAACGTTTTAGAACATCAGGCACATTTGATATGCCTAACTATCCTGTGCCAATTTGTCCAGACTTACTTCCTGATGAACAACTTAAAAAACGTTTAGGTGGAAATGAATATAAAGGACTTGGCATTTGGTTTGCTGGACACCCAACATCTATTTTAGATGCAGCTATTACAGGTAAGCCATATCCACTAAGGGTATGGATTGACCGTTCTGGAAATAAATTCGGTGCAGTGGCTAATTCACAAAAGATTGAAAAGGCTATAGAAAATCTTGATTTAGTTGTGCATATGTATATGTATCCAACTTCATTTTCTGCTTATGCTGATATCTTACTTCCAACTGAAGAATGGCTAGAGACAAATATGATGGTCGAAACATGCAATACACTTTGCGCAAGGCAACAAGTAACGCATCTTTGGGAAACAGTTGACGAAACAGTTATTTGGGCACAGTTAGCAAAGGCATGTGCCGAGCGAGGAGATGAGGAGTGTAAAAGAGCATTTGACCCAGAATTTATGGGCAAGAACCTTCCTTACTGGGATTCAGAAAAAGAAGTATTCGATTATTTCTTAAAACGTATAGATTTAACATTCGATAAACTTTGCGAGATTACACCTTTCGAGTACATGAGCAAAGAAGAATGGAGAACATATTACGTTTATAAAGATATAGATAAAGAAAGTGGTAAGGCAAAAGGTTTTGCTACGCCATCTAAAAAACTAGAACTTTATTTAGAAAACATGATTACACTCGGAAGAACGGGACGTCCTTTTAGTAAGTGCGATTTGCCACCTGCTTCAAAAGATTATGAGCCACTTCCGTATTATTTAGAACCTTTTGAAAGTCCGCTAAAGGATGATGAAACATCAAAAGAATTTCCACTTATTCTTACAAGCGGAAGGGTTCCTTATTATCATCACAATACACTTAGAAATATTCCTTATCTTAGAGAAATGTATCCAGCAGCAGAAGTTTGGGTTAATCCTAAGACTGCTAGCGAGTATGGCTTAGAAACAAACGATTGGGTTTGGGTTAAATCTAAACGTGGAAAGACTAGAGGTAGACTTGTTTGCACTGAAGGCATAGGTCCTGGCGTTGTTTGGATGGAAAGATTTTGGAATCCAGAAACCCTAAATACAAAAACACATGGATGGCAAGAGATGAACGTAAATATGTTAACTAAAGCTGATGCGCCATTTAATGATGTTGTTGGTACGTATACACTAAGAGCTTTCCAAGTAAATATTGAAAAGGCTATAGAGGCGCCAGAAGGAATTTGGCTTAATCCAGAAGACTTTAAGCAATGGCTTCCTATCAGCGAAGATGCAACGAAGGTGGTGTTTGAACATGAGTAAATATATTTTTGTTGTTGATGTTGATCGTTGTATAGGATGCAAAGGATGCCAAGTTTCTTGCAAGATAGAAAATGAGGTTGCTTTAGGCGCAGGACGTAATCATGTATATGATGTTGGACCTACAGGAGTATTTCCAAATCTGGAGATGTACTTTTTAACTGTTATGTGTCAGCAATGCGAGAATCCTTCATGCGTAAAGGTTTGTCCTACGAATGCATGCTACATAAATGAAGAAGACAAAGTTATTTCTATAGATAAAGATAAATGCATCGCATGTCACGCATGCGAAAAGTCCTGCCCATATAACGCAATTACGTTTAATAAAGAACGCCGTGTTATGGATAAATGCAATATATGCGCACAGCTTAGAAAAGAGGGCGAAGTTCCAGCATGCGTTAAAAATTGTTCTGGAAGCGCTTTGCATTTCGGAGATATTGAAGATCCAGAAAGCGATGTTTCTAAACTTTTAGCTTCAGTAGAAGAAAAAGATATTCATAAGTTACCAGATACAGGAAATCATCCTGGAAACTATTATATTTTAAGACATGCTTCGTGGCAGGAAGTTTTACCAGAAGAACTCTTAAAAATGAAAGGAGGAAGAAGAGTTGAATAATTCGCGTATAGATATGTATCACCTTCTTTCTCGTTTGTACAAAAAAGAAGTTGATGAAAAATTATTTAATAGTTTGGCTTTAATTAATTTTCCTAATGAAGGTGAAGATGAATTCGCTTTAGGATTTAAGCTGATAGCAAGTTTTATTGATGAAGAAAAATTTGATTTAGAAAAGACACTTGATTGCTTAGCAGCTGATTTTGCAAAAGTTTTCTTAGGCGCTGGAATTAAGGATGCTAATGCAGCTTATCCATTTGAATCGGTTTATACAAGTAAGAAAAAACTTGTTATGCAAGAGGCCTGGGAAGAGGTTAGAAGCATATATGGTGAGCACCAAGTAGTCTTAGATTCTAATGATGGTGAATTTTTAGAAGACCATATTGGATGTGAATTAGAATTCATGGCATTCTTAATTAAAGAGAGTGCTTCTAGCAAAGAACAATTAGATTTTCTTAAAGAGCATCTAAGCTGGGTAGAAAAATTTGCTAGTGATGTTGAAGGCCAAGCAGATACTAAATTTTATAAAGGTTTAGCAAAAATCACATTAGGTTTTCTTAACGAAGAAAAAATGTACTTAGAAGAAAAATGTGCTTCTAAAGATAATGAGATAAATAGTTTTAAGGTTTCGGAAAATGAATTTGATGAAATTCTTAAAAGCCTTTCAAAAGATTATGTTATTTACGCGCCTAAGAAGTTTATGAGTGGTGCGGGAGAAGATGCCAAAATAATTAAATACGATAGAGTTAATTCTCTTAGCGAAATAGTATTTGATAAGATTTCAGATTTTTCTCCAAAGGAGAGTTATTATCCAATAAGCCAGACAATGTTTTATTTTACTGAGTCAGAGGTTATTGAAAATAACTTGAAAGATGATAAAGGTATTTTAGTTTTTGCCCGCCCTTGCGATATAAACGCAATGAAGCGCTTAGATAATATATTTCTTAATAATGGTGGGGTAGAAGATTTTTATTATGCTAGATTAAGGAAGAAAGTAAAGATTGTAATGATGGAATGCAAAGAATCTTTTGAAAATTGCTTTTGCGTTTCAATGGGAACTAATTTAGCTGACAACTACGATCTTGCAATACGCTTAGAAGATGAAATTAAAGTACAAGTTAAAAATTCTGAGTTTTTAAGATTGTTTGAAGGTAAAGAGAAGGTTAACTTCACACCAGAATATGTAAAAGAAAATAAAAGAAAAGTTAACGTTCCAGAAATTAAAGACAAAGATACACTTTTGTGGATTAGCAAACAAGATTTTTGGAATCAATTTAATGAAAAATGTATTGGTTGTGGCGGATGCAATACTGTCTGCGGAACATGTAGCTGCTTTGACACTGTAGATATTATTTATAACGAAAGTTCAAAAGAAGGTGAAAGAAAAAGAGTTTGGTCTTCTTGTATGCTTGAAGATTTTACCAGGACCGCTGGTGGCGCAAGAGCTAGAAAAACGGCAGGAGAAAATATGCGCTTTAAGGTTATGCACAAATTTTATGATTACAAAGAAAGATTTGGAATGGAAAATATGTGCGTAGGTTGCGGAAGGTGCGTAAATAGATGCCCTGAGGATATTGACTTTATTGATACTGTAAATGGGTTAACAAAATTAATAGAAAAATATAAGGAGGAGCAAAGATAATGAAAAATATTATGAAACCTTCTCCACATAAAATATTAAAGATAGTTCGTGAAACTAGTGCGGAATTTACTTTTAGGGTTGAATGCGACGATGAAGTTTTGCATGGACAATTCTATCAACTTTCAATTCCAAAAGTTGGAGAAGCCCCTATTTCAGTTAGCGGAAAAGGAGAGGGATTTTTAGAGTTTACGATAAGAAAAGTTGGCCGTTTAACAGAAGGCATTTTTGGACTTAATGAAGGTGACTTTTTATTTATGCGTGGACCTTATGGAAATTCTTTTTTTGTAGAGCAGTTCGAAAATAAACCTTTAGTAGTTATCTGCGGTGGTACAGGAATGGCGCCGGTTAAAACTTTGCTAAATCATTTTTATGATAATGAAAATATTTGCAAAGAGGTTTATTTGATAGCAGGATTCAAAGATGAAAAGAGTGCACTCTTTAATGAAGATAGAAAAAAATATTCTAATAAGTTTCATACAATTTACACTTTAGATAATAGCGAGGCAGAAGGCTTTGAAAAGGGATTGGTTACGGAACATGTTAAGAAGATTCCTTTTGATAAGTTTGAAGATTACAATATAGTGATTGTTGGTCCGCCAGCTATGATGAATTTCACCGCATTAGAATGCATAAAAAATGGTGCGGCTGAAGAAAAAATATGGGTTTCGTTTGAAAGAAAGATGTCATGTGCAGTAGGAAAGTGCGGACATTGCAAAATCAATGAGACTTATGTGTGCCTAGAAGGGCCAGTATTCAATTATAAAAAATCGAAAAATCTATTTGATTAATTAAAAGATCTGCCCCATGCAGGTCTTTTTCTTCTAATAGGAAATCCTTTACTAATAATCAACAGTTTTTGGGAAAATGATTGCCAAAACATAGGGGTTAATATTGCAAAAGGTTAAAAAAAGTGATAAAGTAATATAAGTTGTCGACAAGTTGACATTCAACATGCAGGCATAGATGGTAATAAAAAAATTAACATATAAAAGGAAGGAAAAACGCTATGAGCAAGATGATTATGAGCGGCAACGAAGCAGTTGCACGCGGTGCTTATGAAGCTGGAGCTACTTTCGCAGCAGCATATCCAGGTACTCCTAGTACAGAAATTTTGGAAAACATTGGCGGCTTATACAAAGATGATATATACAGCGAATGGGCTCCAAACGAAAAAGTAGCTGCAGAAGCAGCATTAGGTGCATCTATTGGAGGTATGAGAAGCCTTTGCGCTTTTAAACACGTTGGAATGAACGTTGCAACAGACCCTATTTTTACAGCAGGTTATTGCGGTGTTAACGGTGGTCTTATATTTATTAGCGCAGACGATCCTGGTTGTCACAGTTCACAAAATGAGCAGGACAACAGATTATATGCTCCACATGCAAAGCTTGCTATGATGGAAGCATCAGATTCTCAGGAGTGTAAAGATTATATTAAGGCAGCTTTCGAAATTTCAGAAAAGTTTGATCTTCCAATATTATTTAGAATGACTACACGTGTTTGCCATTCAAAGAGTGTTGTTGAATTAGGTGAAAGAACAACTTCAGTTGTTGGAAAATATGAAAAGAATTCTGATAAATACGCTATGCTTCCTAGAGTAGCAAGAATGCGTCACGAAGAAGTTGAAAAACATTTAGCAGAACTTGAGGAATTTGCAAATAATTGTGAATTCAACAAAGTAGAAGAAGTCGCTGGTGCAACAGTTGGTATTATCACATCTGGTATTTCTTATCAATACGTTAAAGAAGTATTTGGAGACAGCGTAGCAGTTCTTAAATTAGGTTTGACATATCCACAACCTAAGAAACTTATGGCTGAATTCGCTTCAAAATATGAAACATTATACGTAGTAGAAGAAGGCGAGCCATTTATTGAAAACACAATGAAAGCTCTTGGATTTGCAAATGTAATTGGCAAAGATAAACTTACTATCCAAGGCGAATTCAATACAAAAATTATAAGAGATTCTCTTACAGGCGCTAAAGATGATTTCACATACAAAGTAGAGAATGCAAATGTTCCAGAGCGTCCTCCAGTGCTTTGTGCTGGATGTCCTCATAGAGGGTTCTATTTTGCACTTAGCAAAATGTCAGATAAATATGTATCAGCAGGCGATATTGGATGTTACGCGCTTTCTGTTAATCCACCATTATTAGGATTTGATCTTTCAATCTGTATGGGTTCAGGATTTTCTACACTCGTTGGTCTTTCAAGAGCTCTTAAAGCTCAGGGTGATTCAAGAAAGGTTATAGGTGAATTAGGAGATTCAACATTCTTCCATTCAGGAATTAACTCTCTTATTGATTTAGTTGCAAGCCAGACTAACGCAGTAGCAGTTATTCTTGATAACTCAATCACAGCTATGACAGGTCATCAACAAAACCCTGGTACATTAAAGAACCTTATGGGATATGAAACACCAGCAATTGATATCGTTTCAATTGTAAAAGCACTTGGCGTTGATGATGAACACTTATTTGTTGTTGATCCAATGGATCAGGCAGCAGTTAAAGATGCTTTAGAAAAATCATTAGCAGATGGTTTATATGTAATTATTACAAAGAGACCTTGCGCTCTTATTAAAGAAGTTGCAAAAGCTAATGCTGGAAAACATGTACAGGTTAATGCTGATAAATGCGTTGGATGTAAGATGTGTACAAAGATTGCTTGCCCATCAATCGCATTTGATGAAGTTAACAAAAAAGCTTACATTGCTGATGTTGCAAACTGTAATCAATGTACTCTTTGTATGCAACAATGTAAGGTTGGAGCAATCGAGAAAGTAGGTGAATAATATGAATAAAAGTATCATTTTAGTAGGTGTTGGTGGACAAGGTACTATTACAACATCTTCAATCCTTTCAAAGGGATTAATAGAAAAAGGCTATGATGTTAAAATGAGTGAGATTCATGGTATGAGCCAACGTGGTGGTACTGTTGTTACTCAAATTAAATATGGCGAGAAAGTTTATTCACCAATTATCGGTGATGGCGAAGCTGATTTAATCGTATCATTTGAAAAGTTAGAAGCACTTCGTGCTCTTCCATATCTTAAAGAAGGCGGCACAATCGTTACAGATGCTCGTGATATTTTCCCTATGCCAGTATTAACAGGCGAAGCTAAATATCCTCATGATGCAATTGAACAACTTAAAACAGCAGTCCCTAATCTTGTAGTTATCGAAGCTGCTAAAGTTGCTGAAGAACTCGGCAATGTTAAAGCTCAGAATATCGTTCTTTTAGGAGCACTTGTAAAACAACTTGGTCTTGATGATATTGATTGGAAAGATTTAGTAGCAAAGAATGTTCCTGCAAAATTAGTTGACCTTAACCTTAAAGCTTTTGAAGCAGGTTATAACATGTAATTGAAAATTCCGGGCAGAATTTTTGCAAGAAAATTTTGCCCGGTACAATTTTGTCGTAAATTAAAAAGAGAGTAGGAGTTAAGATGGCTTTTAAATCATTAGAAGAAATAATTGAATTAAATAAAGATAAACTTAATACTGTAGCGCGTATTTCTCTTGCTGCAGCACATGATAAGCATTCTCTTGAAGCAATAAAAAGAGCAATGGATGAAGGACTTGTAAAACCTGTTCTTGTTGGAGATAAGGCACAAATTATGCCAATTCTTGAAGAACTTAAAATAGAAGTTCCTGAAGAAGATATTTATGATGAGCCAGTTGTAGCAAAGGCTTGTAAAAAAGCGGTTGCACTTATTAATGAAGGTAAAGCTGATTTTCTTATGAAAGGTAAAGCTGAAACAAGTGATTATTTAAGAGCAGTTGTTAACAAAGAAACTGGTCTTGGACTTGGTGGAACAATGAGCATGTTTACTGCTCATGCTACTGAGTGTTATGACAGAATACTTGTTCCTGTTGATGGCGCATTAGTTACATATCCAACTCTTGAACAAAAGAAAGATATTATTCAAAACACAGTTAATGCAATGTTAGCACTTGGATGGGAATGCCCTAAGGTCGGAGTTGTATGTTGTAAAGAAAAGACAGATCCAAAGATGCCTGAAACATTAGATGCAGCAGAACTTAAAGCAATGAATCAGCGTGGAGAAATTACAGGATGTATAGTTGAAGGTCCTATTTCTTTTGATATAGCAACAAGCAAAGAAGATGCAAAAGCTAAGGGATTTGATTCTCCATGTGCCGGAACATGTGACATATTACTTGCTCATGATATTCATGCTGGAAACATTATGGGTAAGATGATGAGTGTTTTATGCAAATCTAAATTAGGCGGATTTTTAGTAGGTTCTAAATGTCCTATAGTATTTTCTTCAAGAGGTTCTTCTTCAGAAGAAAAATATTTATCAATATGTCTTGCGGCTATAGCAGCAGCGAATATGAAAAAGGATGCATAGAAAGGGAAACTAATGGAAAAAATATTAGTAATGAATCCAGGCTCTACATCAACAAAGATTGCTGTTTACGAAGATGACAGCCCAGTCTTTGTTGAAAGCATTGAACATACAGCTGACGAAACAGCTCCATTTGACAATGTTTTTGATCAGTATGAGTTTCGCAAAGAAACAATAATTGGATGTCTTAAAAGACATAATATAGATTTAAGTAGTTTAACAGCAATTGTATCAAGATGCGGACTTTTACCACCAATAGAGCATGGTGCATATAAAGTCAATGACGATATGGTTTGGCAGCTTCAATACAACCCACAAAACGAGCATCCTTCAAATGTTGGTGCGCCTATTGCACACGCTTTATCTAAAGAACTTAATATTCCGGCTTTTGTTTATGATGGAATTACTGTTGATGAAATGATTCCACTTACAAAAGTTACTGGATTTAAGGACTTAAGGAGAAAGGCTTTAGGTCATAATCTTAATATGGGAGCAGCTGCAAAACGTTGGGCAAAGGAAGAAAATAAAGATTATTCAAAAGCTAATCTTATTATGGCTCACTTAGGAGGAGGAATAACATTATCTCTTCATTCACAAGGAAAAATTATTGATTTTGTTAGCGATGAAGAAGGACCATTCTCGCCAGAAAGAACGGGAGGACTTCCTCTTTTCCAAGTTGTTGATATGGCTTTTTCAGGCGAATATGATAAAAAGTCAATGATGAATAAGATAAAAAGAAAAGGTGGACTTCTTGACCACCTTGGAACAAACGATACACGCGAAGTAGAAAAAATGATAGCAGATGGCGATGAGTATGCAGCTTTAGTATATGACGCTATGGCACTTTCTATTTCAAAACATATAGCAGCTCTTTCTACAACTGTTAATGGAAAAGTAGACAATATTATTATCACAGGCGGAATTGCTAAATCGGAAAAATTCATGGAAATGATTAAACAAAGAGTAAGTTTTATTGCACCTGTAATTGTATATCCAGGCGAAAATGAGATGGAATCACTTGCATTTGGTTGTCTAAGAGTATTAAGAGGTCAGGAAGAAGCAAAAGATTTTTCTAAGGTGGAAGGAAGAATATGACACCAATATATAAAACACATTTAATAACTGCTAATGAAATATTTTTGGATATGCTTGAGAAAATAATAAGTCTTGAGTATAAACCAGGAACTTTAATTAGTGAAAATGATTTGTGCGATGTCTATGATACAACCCGTCACACGGTAAGAATTGCATTGGCATCGCTAAAAGAAAAAGGCTTTATTGATGTTTACCCGCAAAGAGGTACATTTGTTAGCCTTATTGATCTTGACTATATTGATAATATTTTGTATATAAGGCAAGCTGTTTGCCAAGAAACTATTCATGAGATTATGAAAAAGGGAATCAGTAAAGAAAGTATTGATGCCTTAAAAGAATCTTTGAATAAGCAAAAAGAGATAGTAGATTTAAAAAATAATTCAAATAAATTTTATGAATTGGATGATGAATTCCATCAACTTTTGCTAAAAGCTATTGGTAGAGAAGATGTTTTTTCAATATTGAAAGAAGGCCATCTTCATATTAGACGATGGAGAAATATGGAAGTTGAAGTATTAGATAGAATTGAAGAACTTCCAAAGCAACATGAAAGCATTGTTAAGGCAATAGAAGAACAAGATGAAGATTTAGCTAGAGAATTATTAAATAAACATATCGACTCTGTAAATCAATATGGTCATGTAGTACAAGAAAAATATCCAGAATGTTTTTTGAGAAAATAAAACATTAGATTTTTGGGAGAATTAAATGAGAATTATTGTTTGCATGAAACAAGTTCCAGCTACTAGCGAAGTTGAAATCGACCAAGAAACTGGAGCTATGAAAAGATTGAGCAATAACACAAGGACTAATCCTTATGACTTATTTGCTTTAGAAACAGCACTTAAAATCAAAGAACAAACAGGCGGAAGCATAACTGTTCTTACTATGGGGCCGGATCATGCTAAGGAAATGATGATGGATGCCTATACTATGGGTGCAGATGAAGCTGTTATTTTATCTGATAGAAGATTTGCAGGTGCAGATGTTCTTGCAACTTCTTATACATTAGCGCAAGGAATTAGAGTTTTAGGTGGCGCAGATATTATTCTTTGTGGTCGTCAAACAACCGATGGCGATACAGCACAGGTTGGTCCTGCTATTGCTGAGCATTTAGGCATTCCTCATTGCGCATGGGTTTGCGAAGTTAAAGATGTAAATGAAGAGGGCATAACCATAGCGCAAGATCTTGCTTCTGTTTCACAAATTTCAAAAATGAATTATCCATGCCTTATTACTGTAGATAAGGATATGTGTGTACCACGACTTCCTTCATATAAACTAAAAAAAGAAACAAAAGATAAAGAAGTAAAAATAATGTCACTTGATGATTTGCCAGACAAAGATGCAAATCATTATGGACTTTCAGGCTCACCTACATCTGTTGCAAATATGTTTGCACCACCTGCACGTGATTTAAAAGTTGACATTGAAGGTAATGCTGAAGAAAAAGCACAAAAGCTTTTCGATACATTAGTCGAAAAGAAAATAATTTAAGGAGGGACATATATGAGCGAGTTATGTTTTGATTATACAAAATGCACTTTATGCGGAACATGCGTAGAAAAATGTCCTTTCGGTGCTCTTGAAATAAAGGACGGAAAAGTAAGTTCAAATGAGAACTGCAGAATTTGCGGAGCATGCGTAAGAGTTTGCGAAGAAAAAGCGATTTCTATTGAAGAAAAAGTAAAGGAAATAGATAAATCTGAATGGCAAAACTTTTTAATATATGTTGAACAAGAAAGAGGAGATATTCATCCTGTTGTTTATGAATTGGTTGGTGAAGCTAAAAAGATGGCAGCAAAGGTTGGCTTTAAGGTTAATTGCGTTATGGTTGGCCCGGAAGGAACTAAAGAAAATGCAAATAAACTTTTAGAGTATGGCGTTGATGAAGTTTACGTTTATGAACATCCTTTCTTTGAAGGGTTTAAGGTTGATGCTTATAGCGAGGCTATTGCTGATTGTATAAATGATAAAAAACCTTCATCTATATTGATAGGTGCAACTTCATTAGGAAGAAGTCTTGCTCCTAGATTAGCTACAAGATTTAAGACTGGTCTTACAGCTGATTGTACAACTTTGGATATTCAGGAAAACACAGATATGCTTCAAATACGTCCTGCTTTTGGCGGAAATATTATGGCGCAGATTTTGATTGCAAAAACCCGTCCACAGTTTGCGACTGTAAGATATCGTGTTATGGATAAGGCTAAAAAAGTTGATAATCCAACAGGTATTATCGAAGTAAGAAACATAACAAATAAAATGCTTGAATCTAGTATTGAAATTATTTCTTCAAAATTAATTGAGAAGAAAGAAGCAATAGAAGAAGCAGATGTTATTGTTGCAATAGGTAGAGGTGTAAAAAATGAAGAAGGCATAGAAATGTGTAAAGAGCTTGCAAAAGAACTTGGCGCAACATTGGCCTTTACAAGACCTTTAATAGAAAACGGAGTAGGAGATAACTTATTCCAAATTGGACTTTCAGGACATACAGTAAGGCCATCGCTTATTATTACAATAGGTATTTCTGGCGCAATTCAATTTGTTGCAGGAATGAGTTCATCGGAAACTATTGTTGCAATAAATAATGATCCTAATGCTCAAATCTTTAATGTAGCAAGTTATTGTATAGTTGATGATTTGTATGAAGTGGTTCCAAAATTCACTAAATTACTTAAAGAAAGGAAGGAGGATTAATCATGGCATTCCCATATAAGAAAATGACAGAAGAAGATTTTGAATATATAAGAAAAGTCACTTCGTCTGATAGAGTTTTAGTCGGAGATGAAATTGGGTATGAATATTTTCACGACGAGATGCCTGATTATGGCACATATGCTCCTGACCTTTATGTTGAAGTAGAAAACAAAGAAGAAATTTCAGAAATTATGAAATATTGCAACAAGGAAAATATTCCAGTTGTTGTAAGAGGTGCAGGCTCAGGTCTTACTGGTGGCTCTACATGTAAATATGGTGGAATTATGTTATCAATTATGAGGATGAATAAAATTTATCCTGTTGATCATAAAAACCAAACTATTACGGCCCAGCCAGGAGCTCTTCTATTAGATATTCAAGAAGCAGCTAAAGAGGGCGGACTTTTCTATCCTCCTGATCCAGGTGAAAAAACTGCAACTATCGGTGGAAACGTTATTACAAATGCAGGTGGCATGAGAGCAGTAAGATATGGTCTTACAAGAGATTTCGTTCGTTGCATAGAAGCCGTTCTTCCTGATGGTTCAATTGAAAAATTCTCATCAAATGTTGTGAAAAACACAACAGGCTACGATATAAAAGATTTAATTATCGGGTCGGAAGGAACTCTTTGTATTGTGACAGAAGTTACTCTTAAACTTTTACCAGCACCGATATACTCAAATACATTAGTTCTTCCTTTCAATACATTAGATGAGTGCGCGGACATGGTTCCAGAAATATTAGAATTGCCGTACTGTCCAACAGCTATGGAATTTATGGAAAGAGAACTTATTGATATTGTTGAGACAAATTTAGCTAAATATTTTCCAGTACAAGATGGTGAAGCTATATTGATAGTTATGTATGATGCATCCAATAAAGATGAACTTGAAAAAGCTATTGAGATGGCTGCAGAAAAAGCTTTAGAAAACGGAGCACTTGACTGCTATATAGCTAATACGCCAGAACGAATTGAATCTGTTTGGAACGTAAGGGGTTCAACGCTTGAAGCTATGAAGGCAGAAACTCCTATTCAGGAAGAATGCGACGTTGTTGTACCAAGAGCTTATATAGCGCAGTATGTTAAAGAAGCAAAACGAATTGGTTTGCAATTTAATTTAAGAGTAATACCTAACGGTCATTGCGGGGATGGTAATTTTCATACACAGCTCTTGAAAAAACCTGAAATGAGTGATGAAGAATGGAAGAAGGCTGCATTGGAATGCCTAAAGCAACTTTATGCTCTTTCAAAAGAATTAGGCGGACAACTTTCTGGAGAGCATGGTATTGGAAATGGACGTATTGAGTTCCTTAAAGATTTCTTAGGAGAGAGGATGATTGATCTTCACAAAGATATAAAACTTGCGTTTGATAAGAACCTTATCCTCAACCCAGGAAAAATATTTGAATATAATAAATAATAATTATATAATAGTTTAGTTCATTAAATAATTGAAAAGTCAATGTGGGAAACTACATTGGCTTTTTAGAAAGTGTTTTATTATGAAAAAGAAAGAAATTTTAAGAACAGCTAAATATGTTTTGGTCGCTGCTTCCGCTGGGATTATAGAGTTTGGTGTTAATGCCTTGCTTTATGAAGTTTTCCACTGGGAAGCTTGGATTAGTTATTTAATAGCACTTGTCCTAAGTGTTGTTTGGAATTTCACAATAAATAGAAGATACACATTTAAGAGCGCTAATAATATTCCTAAAGCGATGTTATTAGTATTAGCTTATTACGTTGTGTTTACACCACTTAGCACATTGCTCCAAGATTACCTTGTAGGTATTGGTTGGAATGATTTAATCGTAACAATTATTAATATGTTAATTAACTTCGTTACTGAATTCTTGTTTCAGAGATTTGTTGTATTCAGAAAATCAATTGATTCAAACGATATAGCAGCAAAAGAAGCTGAAAAAGAAGCAGCAAAAGAAGCTGAAAATAATAAAGAAGAGGGAAGTGAATTTAGTGAAAAATATTGTTAAGAATATTATCACGGGAATTATTGTTGCAGCATTTATAGTAGTAGGTTTTTTATCAGGAGTGAACTTAGAACCTATTCAAATTGAGACATTAAAAGTTTTAGGCATTATGGTAGGATGCAGTATCCTATTTTGTTTTGTAGTAGGCGAGATTAGTAGAAATAATTCCCAAATGGATAAACTTTGGAGCATTATGCCAATTGCGTACGCATGGGTAATTGCAGCCAAAGGCGGAATGAATTTCAGATTAGTTGTTATGGCAATTCTAATTACTATTTGGGGCGCTCGTCTTACTTATAACTTTGCTAAAAAAGGTGCTTATTCAATTAAGTTTTGGGAAGGCGAAGAAGATTATCGTTGGCCTATACTAAGAAGCAAGCCACCTCTTAATAATAAATTTTTATGGGCAATTTTTGATCTTGTATTTATTTCAGGATATCAAAATATTTTAGTTTTAATTATTACATTCCCTATGGTTGCATGCATGACTTCTACATCACGCTTTGGAGTTATGGATATAGTTGCGTTTATTTTAATGCTCGGTGCTATTTTGTTTGAGACTATAGCAGATGCGCAACAGATGGAATTTCAAACAATTAAATGGTCTTTAATTAATAAGGGAGAAAAACTTGAAGACCTTCCAGCTCCTTATAACAAAGGATTTAATACACAAGGACTTTGGGGACTTTCTAGACACCCTAATTATTTAGCAGAGCAAAGCACCTGGGTTTGTTTGTATTTATTTACAATTGGTGCAGGTGTAACTACCTGGGGAATCTTTAACTGGACAATAGTTGGATGCATGCTCTTAATATTATTGTTTATGGGAAGTTCAACTTTTGGAGAGAGTATTTCATCAAAGAAATATCCAGGATATAAAGAATATCAAGAGAAAGTTTCAAAATTCATTCCTTTGCCGAATGATTATGAAAAGGAAGATTATCAAGCAAAAACAATTTAATGGTTAAAAACTTTTTACCTTTAACAAAAAAAGAGATGGCCGAACTAGGTTGGAAAGAACCGGATTTCGTTTACGTAATCGGGGATGCCTATGTCGACCATTCTTCTTTTGGCGCTGCAATTATTAGTAGGGTTTTAGAATCAAGAGGATATAAAGTAGCAATAATTTCTCAGCCAGATTGGAACAACCCGGAATCTATAAATGTTTTTGGAAAACCGCGTCTAGGGTTTTTAGTTAGCGCAGGGAATATGGACTCTATGGTTAATCACTATACTGTTAATAAAAAAAGACGTCATAGTGATGCTTATACGCCAGGTGGCGAAACAGGAAAAAGACCTGATAGAGCAACTTTAGTTTATTGCAATCTCATTAAAAAGAAATATAAAGATAGTCCAATTATTATTGGTGGAATTGAAGCAAGCCTAAGACGACTTGGCCATTATGATTATTGGTCAGATAAACTAAAAAGATCTATTTTGATGGATTCAGGAGCTGATATTTTAGTTTATGGAATGGGCGAACTTGCATCTGTCGAAATTGCAGACGCATTAAATAGTGGAATAGATGTTAGTGATATTACTTATGTAAAGGGAACAGTTTATAAGGCTAAAACCTTAGAAAATATCACGGAAGATTTTATAGAACTTCCAGATTTTAATTTACTCCTAGAAGATAAATTAAATTATGCAAAGAGTTTTAAGATTCAGTATAAAAATACGGATCATGTAACGGCAAAAATCCTCGTAGAGAAATATGGCGAGAAAAGATATGTTGTTCAAAATCCTCCGCAAAGACCGCTTACGATGCAAGAAATGGATGATGTTTATGAGCTTCCATACATGAACACCTATCACCCATCTTATGAGAAAAAGGGCGGCGTCCCAGCGATAAAAGAAGTTAAGTTTTCTCTTACTAGTAACAGGGGTTGCTTTGGGGGATGTAATTTTTGCGCATTATCTTTCCATCAAGGAAGGGTTCTTCAAGCAAGAAGCCATGAATCGCTTATTAAAGAAGCAGTGGCTATGACTAAAGATAAAGAATTTAAGGGATATATTCATGATGTTGGTGGACCAACAGCAAACTTTAGGCGCCCTGCTTGCGATAAGCAAAAAGAGTGTGGCGTTTGCACAAATAAGCAATGTCTATTTCCGAGTGTTTGCAAGAATGCAGTAGTTGACCATAGCGATTATCTTGAACTTTTAAGAAAACTTCGAAATATAAAAGGAGTAAAGAAAGTCTTTATTAGATCTGGAATTCGCTTTGATTATCTTATGGCAGATAAAGATGATACTTTCTTAAAAGAACTTTGCAAATATCATGTGAGTGGACAACTTAGGGTCGCTCCGGAACATGTTTCGGATAGAGTATTAAAACTTATGGGAAAACCAAAGGTTAGTGTCTATAATGCTTTTTGTAAAAAGTTTGAAAAAGTAAATGAACAATTAGGTCTTAATCAGTATGTAGTTCCGTATTTAATTTCGTCACATCCAGGTTCGACTCTAGAAGATGCGATAGCGCTTGCAGAAAGTATAAGGGATATGGGTTATATGCCAGAGCAGGTCCAGGATTTTTATCCAACACCTTCTACAATTTCAACTTGCATGTACTACACGAAGGTTAATCCTTTGACGATGGAAGAAGTTTATGTGCCTTCGTCGTATCATGAAAAGGCTATGCAAAGAGCACTTATTCAATATAGAGATCCAGCAAACTATAAGCTTGTTAAGGAAGCTTTGCTTAAAGCAGGCAGAGCAGATTTAATAGGATTTGATAAAAAACATTGTCTTATTTTCCCAAGACAGTTATCCCCAAAGCATAAATAATATTAATTTGACAAAAAGTATTTGACTATATAGCATATTTATTATGTATAAGATATTTATTGTTGAAGATAATATGACGATTGCAAAGGAAATATCTGAACTTTCAAAGTCGTGGGAATTTTCTTCTTACATCTGTAAAGATTTTCAGAATATCATTCCAGAATTCTTAAAAGAAGAACCGCAGATAGTTCTTTTGGATATTAAACTCCCATTTTTTAACGGGTATTATTGGTGTGAACAAATTAGAAAGATTTCTAAAGTGCCTGTTATTTTTATATCATCGGCGTCAGATAATATGAACATAGTTATGGCGATGAATGTTGGGGCAGATGATTTTATTGCGAAGCCTTTTGATAGCGAAGTCTTGATTGCAAAAATTCAGGCGGTTTTAAGAAGAACTTATGATTACGCACCGTCATCAGAAGTGATTTCACATAAAGACGCTTTTTTGGATAAGTCTAATGGCAGCCTGAAGTATAACGATGAAAAAATAGAGTTAACAAAAAATGAATATAGAATTTTACTTTGCCTTTTAGAAAACAAAGGTAAAATTGTTAGTCGAGAAAAATTAATGGAACGTCTTTGGGAAACTGACTGCTTTGTTGATGATAATACTTTGACTGTTAATATTAATAGACTTCGTAAAAAATTAGATGGAGCAGGCTTAGAAAAGTTTATAGAAACAAAAGTAGGACAAGGATATATCATTGAATAATTCAAAATTAAAATTTTCTAAATATTTATATTCAAAAAAGAAAATAATACTTTTGCTTTTAATCTTTATAGTAATATTTTTTACTATTTTCTTTTTATGCAATATTTCATTTATGGCTCTTGTATATGCGATTATTCTTTGCGTTGTTGTTGGAATTGTTTTTATGTTTTTTGATTATAAAAAAGAAAATGAGAAATATAAAACTTTAGAAAATATAAAAAAACTTTCATTTTCAATGATTGAAAATCTGCCAATACCAAAAGATGAATTAGAAAAAGACTATCAGGAAATAATATCTTTACTTAAAGAGGAATTAAAAAAGATAAAAGATACTGATAATATTAAATTTAATGATATGGTTGAGTATTACACTGTATGGGCTCATCAAATTAAAACACCAATCGCAGCAATGAAGCTAAAAATTAAGAATGAAGATAGCGAATTTGCTAGACAAATGGATATGCAGCTTTTAAGCATTGAGCAGTATGTCCAGATGGTTCTTACATTTCTTAGAATTGATTCTGATTCAACTGACTATGTTTTTAAGAAATATGTTTTAGATGATATTATTAGGCCGACTATAAAGAAGTTGGCACCGATTTTTATTGAAAAGAAAATTAAGCTTTCGTATGAAAGCATTGAAGATGAAGTATTAACAGATGAAAAATGGCTTTCTTTTGTAATTGAACAAATTCTTTCTAATTCGCTTAAATACACAAAAGAAGAAGGCTATATAAAAATATATATGTACCAAAAAGATATTCTTTGCATTGAAGATAATGGTATAGGTATAGCAAAAGATGATCTTCCTAGAATATTTGAAAAGGGATATACCGGATACAATGGAAGAGAAGAAAGAAATGCAAGTGGAATTGGACTTTTCCTTTGTAAAAAAATATGTGATGAATTAAATATAAAAATATCTATTAATTCTGAGATAGCAAAAGGTACAAAAATATTTTTAGATTTATCGAGATACAATCTTCACGTAGAATAAAACCACCTTACAAAAATGTAAGATTATTAAAGCAAATTGTTAGCCAAACCGATGGAGGATAATTTTGCTTTTTTCTATAATTGGCCTATCACTTATTAGGAGGAATAATATGTCTTTATTAAATGTTAGTAACTTAAAGAAAATATATTCAACACGTTTTGGTGGCACTAAAGTAGAAGCATTAAAAAATGTTAACTTTAGTGTAGAAGAAGGCGAATTTATTGCAATTATGGGAGAAAGCGGTTCGGGAAAAACGACGCTTCTTAATATTTTAGCAGCTCTTGATAAACCTACTGAAGGAAATGTTGTTCTAGATGGCATGGATCTTTCTAAAATTAAAGAGTCTAATATGGCAGAATTTAGAAGAGATAATCTTGGTTTCGTTTTTCAGGAATTTAATCTATTAGATACTTTTAGCGTAGAGGACAATATATATTTACCACTTGTGTTGGCAGGCAAAAACCATAAAGAAATGAATGCCAGATTAATTGAACTTTCTGTGCGCATGGAAATATCAAATCTTCTAAAAAAATATCCATATGAACTTTCAGGTGGACAAAAGCAAAGAGTTGCTGTTGCAAGAGCTTTAATTACATATCCAAAAATTATTTTAGCAGATGAGCCAACAGGAGCTCTTGATTCAAAATCTTCTGATGAACTTTTAGGACTTTTTAGAGAAATAAATGGAACAGGACAGACAGTTTTTATGGTAACACACTCTGTTAAAGCTGCATGCTTCGCAAAAAGAGTTTTATTTATAAGAGATGGTGAAGTTTATCATCAGATTTTTAAGGGAGATAGCACCGATGAAGAAATGTATCAAAAAATTTCTGATACATTAACTATGCTTGCAACGGGGGTGAAATAAATGAAAAAAGGTTTATTTTCACGTCTTGCTTTTGCGGGAATAAAAAACAATAAACAAATTTACCTTCCATACATTCTTTCATGTATAGGAATGGTAACTATGTATTTTATAGTTGAAAGCGTTAAGGTTTCTCCGATGCTAAAGCAAATAAGTGGAGGAGAGGTTCTCGCAGAGTTCTTATCACTTGGCATTTTTATTATTGCTTTTTTTGCACTGATATTTCTTGTATATACGAATTCATTTTTAGTAAAAAGACGTTTTAAGGAATTTGGACTTTATAACGTTTTGGGAATGGATAAAAAAGGTATTAGAAAAATAGTTGCAATTGAATCCTTGATTGTAATGGTAATCGGTATAGTAGGAGGAATGATTGCAGGAATAATACTTTCTAAGCTGGCAGAATTTGGACTTGCAAAATTAATTGGTGAAAATGTTTCTTTTTCTTTTTATATTTCAACTGAATCAATTATTTATACATTGATGGTATTTGTTCCTATTTTCTTGATTTTAATGATTAAAGCATTAATTCAAGTTAGCGCCAGCAAACCTTTAGAACTTTTGAAAAATGAAAATCTAGGAGAAAAACCGCCAAAGGCAAACTGGGTTATAGCAATTATTGGAGCTATTATTTTGGCAGTTGCATATTATTTAGCGATAGTAATATCGAATCCTAGTGATGCGCTTTTTGTTTTCTTTATCGCAGTAATACTTGTTATCGTAGCTACATATATGTTGTTTGTTGCTGGTTCAGTAGCGATATGTAAGTTAATGCAGAAAAAGAAAAAATATTATTACAAGAAAAATCATTTCGTTTCGGTTTCGTCTATGACTTATAGAATGAAACGAAATGGAGCGGGTCTTGCATCTATTTGTATTTTAGCAACGATGGTTTTAGTTATGTTTTCAATGACATGCACATTATACTTTGGACAAGAAGATTCTCTAAAGAAGCAATTTCCATATGATTGTATGCATAGTGTAAGTTTTTTAGATGTAGATTCGCTTCAAGGAAAAGATGCGCAAGAACTTATAAATGATGTTAATCAAAAGTTTAAGGAAGATAAAGTAGAACCAAAGAATTTAATTTGCAGAAAAGACATTACTGTTTTTGCAGCAAAAACGGATAAATGTTATGAACCTGATATTACTAAAGTAGATTTAAAATACCAAAACATGCTTTATAGACTTAGATTTATAGATGTCGATACATATAATGAAATTTCTGGAAGCAATTATTCATTAAAAGACAACGAAGTCTTAACAGCGTGTAGAAGAGGTAAAGCCTTAAACAAAGAAGTAAATAAAATAAAATATTCTGACGAACAAATAAAAATATGCGGTCTTGCTTTTGATGTTAAAGGAAGTGTTGATGACTTCGAAGAATGGAACGGAAACACATATGAACTTCCGACATTGAGTATTGTAGTTTCCAGTTTAAATGTTTTAAGGCATTTTCAGGAAATTGAAGATCAATACGGTGCGCCTATGTTTGATATTGAATTATTCGTAGGATATGACTTAGATGAAGATGATGAAAAAATCGTAGATGTTTTTAATGATATTGATGCTGTAATAACTGAAAATAATAAAATGGGATATTCTTGGACAAGAAGTGAATGTATTATTTATGCCAGAGAAGATTTTGTTATGACATATGGTGGCTTGTTCTTTATAAGTATTATTTTAGGTATAATATTTATTTTTGCCACAGCTATGATTATTTATTACAAGCAAATTTCAGAAGGATACGAAGATCAAAAGAGATTTGAAATCATGCAAAAGGTTGGCATGACAAAGAAGGATATTAAAAAGAGTATTAATTCGCAAATGCTTACAGTGTTTTTAGTACCACTTATTGCAGCAGGGGTGCATCTTGGATTTGGTTTTCATCTTATATGGCAGATCCTTACAATGTTTGGAATAACAAATTTATGGTACGTTATTTTAGTTGCAGCAATTGTATTTGTAATCTTTGCAGGTGTTTACGCAGTTATTTATAAGATAACAACAAAAAGCTATTACAACATTGTTAGCAAAATGCAATAAGAAGATGGCAATGTATTGAAATGCTAATCTGTCTTATATATAATTAGAATAATAAAAATGAAAGAAGGATTAGCAAATGCCATCAAAAGTATATTTTGCAGATTTGAAAACATCAATGGAAGATAATATTCTTGATAAGTTTGATAGATTAATTACGAAGGCTGGAATAGATGAGCTTGATGTTAAAGGCAAATATGTAGCAGTTAAAATTCATTTTGGCGAGTGGGGAAATATGGCTTTTCTTCGTCACCAATATGCGAAGACTTTGTGCGAGCATATAAAGAAAAATGGTGGCAAGCCTTTCCTTACAGATTCGAACACTTTGTATGTTGGCCAAAGAGGAAATGCTGTTGACCATTTAGAAAGCGCAGCTTTTAACGGATATAACCAACTTAGCGTTGGCGTTCCAATTATTATTGCCGATGGTCTTAGAGGAACTGACGAAAGATTAATTCCGGTTGAAGGTGGAGAGTATGTTAAAGAAGCTAAGATTGGCGCTGCAATAGCTGAGGCAGATGTGCTTATTTCACTTAGCCATTGCAAAGGACATATGAGCGCTGGATACGGTGGAGTTCTTAAAAATCTTGGAATGGGCGCAGGCTCTAAAAAAGGCAAGATGGAGATGCATTCTGCTGGCAAGCCTGCAATAGATACAAACAATTGTATTGGTTGTGAAAGTTGCGTAAGACATTGCGCTAATGAAGGCGTTAGCATTATGGAAGGCAAAGCTGTAATCAACGAAGATAAATGTTTAGGATGTGGATATTGCCTTGCTTATTGCCCTAAAGATGCAATTGAGTGCAAATGGGATGAGGCTAAGCCAGTGTTAAATAAAAAAATTGCGGAGTATGCAAAAGCAACAATTAATAATAGACCAGCATTTCATATTGCGATGGCAATTGATATCCAAAAAGATTGCGATTGCTCACCTTCTAGAAATACAGCGCTTGTTGCTGATGTAGGTATGTTTGCGGGATTCGACCCAGTTGCGATAGACCAGGCATGTGTTGAAAAAATTAATGAACAACCATTAATTCCAGGATGCGTAATCGAAGAACATACACATGATGAGACTAGGGATGTGTTCAAACTCGTTCATCCGAACACTGATTGGGATGCAGGACTAGCTCATGCAGTAAAATTAGAGCTCGGAACTAGGGACTACGAGCTCATCGAAGTTAAATAATTAGTTCTTAATTATTTCGTTTCATTAAACTTAAATGAATATTTTGTTAGTAGAGCTTGCGGCCTTAAGGGCCGCAGGCCCAATTGTTTTAGCAATCATTTGTTTATGTATTGCTTTTTATGATTGCAAATATTATGTAATTCCAAACGAACTTATTGTCGCGGGGATTGCACTTAGGTTTTTATGGATGCAAAAGATAAGGGAAAACTTTCTTTTAGCATGTTTATTTACTGGCGCGCTTATTTTTGCATCTATTATTATTTGGCTAATAACAAAAAATAAAATTGGAAACGGAGATTATAAATTGATTTTCATGCTGAGTTTATATGCAACCGTTTGGCAAAATATTATAGCGCTTTTAATCGCATTAATAACTGCAATTATTATTTTGCTGATGCTCAGAATAAAAAGAATAGCGCTAGCCCCATTTTTGTGTTTTGGATGGGGGATACAATTTTTATTTAATGTGGTAAAATTATAAATAATATTTTTATAGGAGAATTGTTATGAAAGTTGAAGAAAGATTTTTGAAATATGTTAGTTTTGATACACAATCAGAAGAAGAGAGCGAAACAACGCCTTCTACTGAAAAACAAAAAGTATTAGGAAAATATCTTGCTGAAGAATTAGAAAGTATTGGACTTAAAGATGCTCGCATGGATGAGAAGGGATATGTTTATGCATACCTTCCTGCTAGCGAGGGCGTAGACGCAGCACCTATGGGCTTAGTAGCACATATGGATACAGCTCCGGCGGTTTCAGGCGCAAATATTAAGCCAAGAGTAGTTCATTACGAAGGTGGAGATATTGAACTTGGAAACGGAATTGTTTCAACGCCTAAAAATTTACCATCATTAAATAATTATGTTGGACAAGATTTAATTGTTACTGATGGAACAACTCTTTTGGGTTCTGATGATAAAGCGGGCGTAGCTGAAATTTTCAGTGCAGTTGAATATTTAGTTGCTCATCCGGAAGTTAAACATGGAAAGATTTGTGTAGGAATTACACCTGATGAAGAAATCGGAAGAGGCGCAGACTTTTTCGATATTGCGGGCTTTGGAGCAGAGTACGCTTACACAGTTGATGGTGGCACTTTAGGTGAACTAGAATATGAAAACTTTAATGCAGCTTCTTTACATGTAACGGTTAATGGACTTAGCACACATACTGGAGATGCTAAAAATAAAATGATTAATGCAGCTCGTATTGCAACAGAGTTTGTATCAAATCTTCCAATTGAAGAGACACCTGAGCGCACAGAAGGATACGAAGGTTTTTATCATCTTGATGGCATTAAAGGTGACGTTACATGCACAAAGATGGCTTTAATTATTAGAGATCATGATAAGGAAAAATTTGAAGCTAGAAAGAAATTTATCGAAGACCTTACAAATAAGATGAATGAAACTTATGGTGAGGGTTGTATTGAATCTGTAATGAAAGATTCTTATTACAACATGAAAGAGAAAATCCTACCTCATATGGAAGTTGTTGATAAAGCTAAAAAAGCTTTTGCTGATGCTGGCGTAGAAGTAAAGGTTATGGCGATTAGAGGTGGCACAGATGGTGCAAGACTTTCTTATGAAGGTCTTCCTTGTCCGAACCTTTCAACAGGTGGCGAAAACTTCCATGGCATTCATGAATATATTTCAATTCAATCAATGGAAAAGATGGTAGAAGTTTTAGTAAATATTTGCAAGGCAGAATAAAGATGAATGAAAAATTATTTAATGAAATTGCTAATAGATTAAAAGAATCTTCGAAAGGCATTGATGAAAAGTTTGATGCTGATTACGAAGGTTTCCAAATCAATATCGAAAAAGCTTTGCTTTATTTTCTGGATGCAATGTTTCCGACTTATGGCAAGTTTCCAGAAAAGGTTAAGGGTGCAAAAGATAGTTCAGAAGAATATTTAAGGTTAGCTTTTGAGTTTTTGTGTAATGCTTTAGTTCGGAAGATGAGTAAAGAAGAAGCTGAAGATATTGCAACTAAACTTTTATCAAAAGTACCTGAAATTTATCAAATGCTTATGCTTGATGTTGTTGCGGGATATAAAGGTGATCCAGCGGCAAAAAGTGTTGATGAAATTATTTTAGCTTATCCGGCTTTTATTGCTATTGGTGCTTACAGGGTTGCTCATGAATTATATAAGATGGGTGAAACTTTATCCGCAAGACTTATGTCAGAGTATGCTCATAAAAAAACTGGAATTGATATTCACCCAGGAGCAACAATAGGAAAGAGTTTCTTTATTGATCACGGCACTGGAGTTGTAATAGGTGAGACTACAACTATTGGAGATAATGTTAAACTTTATCAGCATGTAACACTTGGAGCAAAGAGTTTTCCAGTTAACGATGATGGCAGCTTAGTTAAAGGAATAAAGCGCCATCCAAATATTGGAAATAATGTTGTTGTTTATGCAGGCGCAACTATTTTAGGTGGCGATGTTACAATTGGAGACAATGCCGTTATCGGAGGTAACGTTTGGCTTACGCATTCGGTCGAGCCTGGCACAACAGTTTTGCAAGATGAATAATTTATTGAGAAGAAGCCTGTTGATTTCAACAGGCTTTATTTTTTTTTGCACATACTACTTGACACATAATACTATGTGGCGTATAGTATACGAAGAAGGAGGAAGATTATGGATGTTCAATTAAAAAGAGGAATGCTTGATATTTGCGTACTTGCAGCTATTAGGCACCATGATTCATATGGATATCAGATTATTAAAGACTTGCAACCTTATGTAAAAATTTCTGAATCCACTCTTTATCCAATTCTTCGTAGATTGGAAGAGAATTGTTGTCTTACAGTTCAGTCGATAGAATTTAACGGACGGTTAAGGAAATACTATCACATAACTGAGCAGGGTATAAAAAGAATTGATACTTTCCTTTCTGAGTGGAAAGAAATTATGCAAATATATAAATTTATCGAAATGGAGGATCAAAGTAATGATTAAACAAGAATTTCTTGATGAGTTAAAGGCAAAGCTTAATGGGCTTCCTGAAACTGAAATTACTAAGTCATTAGACTATTATCAAGAAATGATTGATGAAAGAATAGATGATGGCTTAAGTGAAGAAGAGGCTGTAGAAGCTATGGGGACTGCACAAGAAGCAGCAGACCAGATTTTAACAGAAATTCCGCTTCCAAAACTTGTTGTAAATAAGGTTAAACCTAAAAAAGCAAAAAAGGGCGGAAGCATAGTATTAACAATAGTGTTACTTATTCTTACATGCTGGTTTTGGCTTCCGATATCAATCTGCTTAATAGTGGCTTTCCTTTGCGTATATATTTGCTTCTGGGTGGTAATTATTGCGCTTTATGCTACCGATTTTGCTTTTGCGGTCGGTGGACTAGGAGCAATTCCTCTTGGAATTTTCTTCATCTTAACAGGACATCCTGCAACGGGAGTAGGATTCATTGGAGCAGGATTATTACTAGTAGGGGCAGCAGTAATGTTATTTATTCCATTTACTATGCTTGCAAAACTTCTAGTTAAAGCAAGTGGAAAGTTTGTTTTATGGATAAAGAAATTATTAACAAAGAAGAAAGAAAAAACGCAAGATTTAGAAAACAAAGATAAGGAGGTTATCGCAAATGCAGAAGAAAAATAAATTAAGCGCAAGTAAAAAAGCTGTAATCGTAGGCGCAATAATTGCAGGTGTGGGTCTTCTTATTGGATGCGTTGCATTTTTAATGGTTGGTTTCAAGGTAGAAAATTTTGCAACCGATTTAGTAAAAACTAATGAGCAAATTATTGCTGAGGAGTTTACAAATATTAATATTGCTACAATATCTGCAGATATTTCTGTTTTTCCATCTGAAGATGACAATATAAAGCTTGTATATACTGAAGACAAAACACATAAATACAAATTAGAAATAAAAGATGAAACATTGTTTTTGACACCGGAAAAAACAAAAAATAGTTTTATTTTTGATGTGCATATTGGAGAAGATTTTGTGGATTTATATCTTCCGGAAAAGATGTTTGCTAACATAGGAGATGTTACACTTGAAACGACAACCGGAGATATTTCATGGGTTAATTGTCCAACTAACGCAAAATCATTAACATTAAAATGTACTACTGGAGATATGTTTATACATAACATAAGAGTAGATGGAAAAATCAAGTCAAAGACAACAACTGGTGAAGTTCAATTTATTGGAGTCGATGCAAAAAAAATTGATATAGATGTTACAACTGGAAATGTATTTGCATCTTTATTTACGCCAAAAGACTATCACATAAGTACAGTGACAGGAAATCAAAAAGTTCCTAAAGAAAAAGGCACAGATATATTCGAATGCAATACAACTACTGGAAATATTACTGTTAAAATAAATCCTGTATATGATGCATGGGCTGACCCGTATGAATATTTCGATGAATTTGAAGAAGCAGATAATGAAAAACTAGATGACTAAACGCAAGTCAATAAAAGTGAAAAAATAGTACATACAAAAATCCAGAGGAAAATAAACCTCTGGATTTTTTATAGAGTTCGGCAAATTAAGAATTTGTAGGACTCTTTGGCTGTGGATTTATGGATAACTGGCTAGGCGCCAGTTACCCACAAATCCAACAGCCTCTACTACTATGTCCCATTGCGTCCGACTAAAGTCGTCCGCTTCGCTGGCTAACGCCAGCTCCATATATGAGACCAAAATAAAATGTTTTGATAAAATTACCGAAAAAGGCACCATTGGTACCCGAAACTATATATTTTTTAAGTAAATCCATTAAATTAATTCATTATGAGAACTTGTTGGAAAAGTATAGAAACTAAAAACCTTGATTTTTCAAGGTTTTTAAACTTTTGTAAAACCCATCAAAATTTTTCACAACACTTATTGGGTACCAATGGCCCCTTTTTCGGTAAAAATCTTTTTTAAAAATTT
>JAZRXA010000046.1:0-22714 GCA_045599965.1 Lachnospiraceae bacterium
GAACAAGAAGTTGAGATAAACCGTTTGAATGAAGAATGGGAGGCGGCATATATGACTTTTGAAGAAATCGTAAGAATGGAAGCCAGACGCGCAGAAGAAAAAGGCCGTGAAGAAGGCCGTGAAGAACTACTTAATAAGTTATTAAACGATGGTGCTATTACATTGGAGTATGCTATTCAAAACGGGTATAAGCAAGAACAATAAAATAATTTTGTTCACAGGTTGGAGCAAGAGGTTGCAACAAACCGTTTGAATGAAAAGTTTGAAAATTAATATGTTCTTAAAAAAAGTGTCAATGAGGATTCTCATTGACACTTCTCTTTTTTTATAAATACTAATTTATTTTAAGTTGTTAATTACCTTTTGGATTGCTTCAAGGGCGTCTTCTGGAAGTTTATCGTAGCCACCCTTGAACTCGTCTCTAGATTTAACAAATGCGAGGCGGTCGTTCATTCTAGCCTTTAATGTCTCAACATATGTTGCATCGTTAAGGTCTGGTATATATCCTTCTTGCTCGAAGATTTCTATATCTTCGAATGGGCCCCACTGCTTAAAGTCTGCTCTTTTTTCTACAATAGCTTCTAATACGCCAAGAGTAACTTCTTTTGTTACATCTTTGCCCATAAAGTCGCCCGTATTGATTATGTAGCAATCAACATTCTTTTCTTCAACGAGTTTTTTGAATTTCTCATAATCATTAGCAAGCGGATAAGTCCTAAATGGGTTCGCGTAAGGCTCTACTACTAAAGCGTTTGGATCTACGCCAGGAGCTAATCTTTCAGCAGAGCTTCTCTTCGTTGCGAGCGTTGCGCCCATTACTGAAGCGAGTGAAGCGCCTTTTAGTTTAACAACGGGTGGAATTGTAGGGTCTTTCATAATCCAGAAAATAGCGTCTACAGGCTCCGCAATTTTATCAACTCTGTTAGGTGACCAAAGTTTAGACTTAATTGCACGGCCGTTTCCGTTTCTAACATCTTCAGTTACAACAACTACTTTACCGTCCTCATCTAATGTTGCAGAACAGTTTTGAACAGTAAGTAAATATTTATTATCTTCTGAATCTACTGGATAATCAGCCGTTTTATCAAAGTATGTAGGCTCTAAAGCTACAGATGAACATGTATCGGTGTTAATAATAAAAGCGTCGTCATGAAGGACTGTAACGTCGTATTTGCCGCCATGCTTAGCATGAGTAAGAGTTGACTTACCTGAGCCAGAAAGGCCGAAAACAGAAGCTACATAAGTGCTACCATCATTAAGTGTATATTTCTTTTGACCGCCGTGGCAGCTAGCATATCCATTACGGTTTGCAATAGCCCAAGCAATAGTAAGTGTGCCCTTTTTGTGCTCGCCAAAATATCTCATGCCTAGGAGCGCAGCACAGTTATTAGCTGTATCAAAATAAGTGAGTCCTAAAGGATGCTCTGGATTTTCCCATTGAGGATCAGAGAAAATATAGATATCAGGCTCGTTTTCGATAGGACGAGAATTCTTATACATCTCTTTATATTCATCAGAAATATATTGGAAGTTAATAAGCCAGTTATAAAGAATATTCTCTTCGCCTTCAGGAATAAGAAGATGGGCTCTAACCATAAATTCAGGGTCAAGACCAATGTAGGCCGTTGCATGATACATAGTTGAGTAACGAGTATCGTAAACGGCATCCATAAGTTTTTTATCTAAGTCTGTAATATCTAATCCTGGCTCACCGATAATGCGGCGTGCAGCTGCGCATCTGCCAGTAACAGAACCATCGTTAAATAAAAGAACGTTAGCGTCAGAAGGAAGACCAAAAGTCTCACCTTTGTATACAGGCATATCTGTAACAACTGTACCAGGAGAATTTTTTGCTAATTCGTAAGCTTGCTCTAATGAAGTGATTTCAACAACATTGTTGCCATAAAAAGGAGCTTCGATAATAGAGCGAGTTTTAGAAAATCCAGGTTTGCCCGGACCTATTTCACTGCGTTTATAATTTACTTTAGTAGACATGATATTTCCTCCATGAATTATTAAGTGCAATTTTCTTTATTTTACCACAACACTCTTGAATATACACTTATTAAAAAGAAGTTTCCGAAAGATTTGGTTCTAAAAGTAGCACTGGATCGCAATATAGCGCACGCGAAAATGCCATCAGGTATTCAGCTCCTGCTCTATTAATATTTTTTTGACCTTGCTCGTATTGCTGAATTGTTCTGACAGGAATATTTGTAAGATTTGCAAGCTGGGATTGACTAAGTCCAGCTTCAAGACGTTTTTGCTTTAAGTTTGTATATCCCTTACGCAAAACATACATTTGAGAAAGCGTATCGCAAAATTGTCTTATGTCCATCTCATGATAAGGATTGTACATTTTTCTAATATCCTTTATCTGTATGACATTTGTAATTTTTGAAAATGGAATGCTATTCTTCCACTGAAAA
Source organism: Lachnospiraceae bacterium (assembly GCA_045599965.1). Taxonomy (GTDB): domain Bacteria; phylum Bacillota; class Clostridia; order Lachnospirales; family Lachnospiraceae; genus RGIG5612. The sequence continues at coordinate 2,430 of JAZRXA010000046.1, forward strand.
TAAGCCAAGGCCCACCCTAGCCAGTACTCCTTGCTTTTGTCATCTCTAAAGCGTGGCTTAGTATACTCTTTATCATGCTCACAAATCATTAAAGCGAGCTCAACTCCCGACCTACCAGCAATTATTGATACTTCACCCATTTCAAAACGTTTTGAAACCGAAGACCTTAAAAACATTTCCCAAAACTTAGAAAGATCATATTTTAAATCATGCACCGCATAATCTAACATTCTGCCAAGAGATATTCTAGCCTTTTCTAAATAACTTTTATCGTAAGCGTTCATCACCAAACTTCATCTCCTCATCTAAAATCTGCATAATATACAAATCACCCTTTTGGCGTTTATTTTTTTTCATATTAAAATAATCATCTCTCGCAGTTCTATCTCTAAACTGTCTTTTAGCAAACCATTCTTCAGCTTTAACAATTTCTGTATCAACAAATGTTATTCTCGAAAAAGCTTTTTTACTTTTTAATACTATTTGTTGGCCAAGTTTTCCAAGATGCATTGCCTTTGATAACTGTTGATAGGAAATAGTTCCATTTAAGAAATCCTGCGCGAAAGAAAAATAACTATCATCCGCCCGATATCCTACAATGATGTCCGCACTTAAATAATGTGGTGTAAAATTTTTAGTAAGATAATCCTTTGATTCTCTCGCAAGAATAGATGTTAATTCAAATTCCCTATTTTGCAAAAGCAACGAAAGCCAATGCAAAATACAAAAAGATTGACTATTTAAGTCCAATACTTTTAATCCATTCATTTCTATATCGTAAATATTAACATATCCATCTCTTTGAGATGCAGCAGACCATTCTTTTGCCATTTCAATCGACTCAGTGCAATAAAATCCTAAGCCATAATCATTGTATGGCTTTCCATACCCATATATGGGCTTATTTATTATATTTTCAGAACCATGATATATTCTTTTAATCATTCGTTTCCCTTATTAACATTATACTCCCAAAGGAGTATAGCAGTCAAGAATATAAAAAATGGAGCTAAGGATTTACCTTAGCTCCACTAGTTTAGTAATTAATTTATTTGACTAGAATTATTCTTCGTCTTTCTTCTTGTAAAGAAGTATTGCAGATGTAACGATTGCGCCTAATGCCATTATCATAATGATTAACATCAATGCTGCATTGTTTTCATCGCCAGTCTTAACTCCAAGAGGAATGTCATTATATCCTACATAGTATCTTGAGAATAAGTGTGTCTTGAATGTAATTGAGTTAGCATCTGAACTATATTGTGAATCAATTACTCCTAATTCTCCTTTATGTCTAGCAATGAGAGTGTAATCTCTTCTTACGTTAGGATCAGTATTCTTCATGAAGTCTGTAAGAGTAACTGCGAACTCAACATCTGCTCCTGAATTATGAAGCTGTTCAGGTCTTTGCTTGTCATATCTCTTGAAGTAATCAACATCAAAGATATTACCAATCTTCGTATCAAGTTTTATAAGTTCACTCTCAGGTTCTACTGGTTGACTTACAACGAAGTAAAGTTCTAATGATTTTGGTCTTCCCCATGCAACAAGGTCTGATAATTCTTGAGCTGAAAGCTTAGTTCCTGCAACTACAGCGCTCTTATCAATTGTAGCTGTGAAATCAACTTCTTGACCTCTCTTGCTTGTTGCATAAACATCAATCTTTCCATAGCCATATCTAAGTGTGCCATCTTCTCCAAATAATCCGGCATCACTAGCTTCTTTATCATCTTTAGCAAGAACTACGAATGGAACTTTAACTATATCATCGAAGTTTCCTTTTCCTTTAAGAACTAAGTTATAAACACCAGGTTCTGTTATATCTTCTGGTTTGTTTAGAATCTCAAAGTCTTTTCCTTCAACTAAATTATAAGTTTCTTTTCCATGTCTAAGCTTAATTGTTGCTGTGAAAGGTTGAGTATAATCTTCGCCAAATACTAAAGCATCACCTTTAAGTTTAACATTTGCTGATTCGATTGATTTCGGATTAACGATGTATTTTGTTACAACAACTCCGCCAAATTCATCAATCTTATAATTCTTAGCATTACGTCCTTTTGGATTAATTGATGCGATTACATAATATTCACCAGCATCAGTAGGTCTCTTTTCGCTATTGTAAGTAATTAAATGAGTCTTTTTATCAATTTCGATATATCTGTACTCAATATCAAGTTTATCATGTCCATAAAGACCTTCGATTCTTGTTTCAACATCATCGTAGTACTCTTTATAAACAGAATTATCGTAAGGAGTATCCTTAAATGTAACTTTTACTTTTGCTGGACTTACTGTAAATTCTTTACTAAGTTTGCCCGCATAGTTATTAATACCTTCAATCTTAAGTGTATAATCACCAGCATCCTTCGCTCTATCTGACTTGCGAACAACTACATAATCTTGACCTTCAACAAGTGGCTTAGTTTGGCCCCAAACATATACGTTGAAGTCTTGATCTTGCTTTTTGCCATTATAAGTAAGATTTTCTGTTAACCAAATAAATGCTGAACGCTCAAAATTCTTAGGTAATATTGTGTAACTTGTTGAAATAGACTTGCAGTTATAATTATCAGCATTATCTCCTTTAAGTGTTGCTGTTACAGTATAGTTTCCAGCGTCTATAGGAGGTGTTGTGTTCTCATATTTTTCACCATTAGCCTTTGTTCCTGTATATGTTTTTTCAACATATACATCATCGCCAAATACAATACCCTTTGTATTTACTACTACACTAGGAGCTTTATCTCCATATGTATAAGTATAAACAGGTCTGTTAAAGGATAATGTTGCAGTTTTTCGAGCAATTTCATAAGGAACATCTTTTGTGTCATAGTAATTGCCTTCACCAGTAATTGTTAATGTATATTCGCCTACATTTGTATTGACATTATCTTCTACAGTATAATCCTTTGATGTTAAAAGAATATCTAATAAACTTACGCCTGTATCAAGAACTGCAACTTTTTGAGTTTGTGGTCTTCCGTTATAAACAAGACTGTTTAATAATATAGTTGTAGTATTACTAATATTTCTTGGTTTAATAGTGAATTCTGTAGTTTCATTACCTTCGATATAGTAATTTCTACTATCTATACCAGCAAGTTCAACGCTTGCTACGTAGTTAGTGCCTGCGTCTTTCTTTGCGCCAGAAACATTTGCATATACATTATCTTCAGAAAGAACACCTCTTCCGTTTCCTGTACTTGGTTCAAGTTCGCATGTTGGTTTTTGCCATGTTCCGTCATATTCAAATTCTGTGTCACCCCATATAACATCTAATGGTCTAGGTGTGATTTCGAATTTATCATAAGCAACTGCACCTTCATAGTTTCTTGTTGCTGGAACTACTACTCTAGCAATATAATTTCCAACATCTTTTGGTTTTGAATCAAAGTAGAACCACTTCAAGATTGGTGCATCGATTGCGTACTCAACACTAGGTTGTTCTAGTTCAACTGGTACTCCAGTAATTTCATATGTTATCTCTTCACCATATACATATGACTCATCCATTTCTAATACTGGATCAACTTCAGCTTGCTCGATAACAAGAATTGCACTCTCATCTGCTGGAAGATATGTACCATTTCCAGCGAAGCTAGCTCTTACTAAGTAAATACCAGCATTAGTTGGAGGCTCATCAAGGAACAATCCGCTATCTCTATCGTCATAACCGATATAGCTAATTTTTATTTCTGGAGTGATACCATTAATCTCTTTATCGCCGCCAACTGTACCTTTTGGCATTTTCTCGAGCAATGTAGCGGATATTTTAAATGACTCACCATAAGTTACTGTGAATAAATTACCTTCATCCTCGTCACAAGCTAACTCGATTCTAGTTGCAAGTTTTCCAATTCTGAATGCTCTAATAATTGGAGTTGCACTATAATCGCCATGGAGAACATATGCTAATTCAACATATATTCCTGCTTCACTAGGAGCTTCCTTGCTAAAGTAAGCCTTTCCATCTGCTGCAACGCCTGCAAATAAAGTCTTAACGTTATCTTGAACGCCATCTTCAGTAATTTTGATTTTATCAGGATCACCCTTCTTATAGAGGTATGCGCCAAAGTTGAATTCTCGGGAATCATGCAAACTTGTTACCTGATTAACCGGTACTGTAATTTTCGAAATGATATTCTCATACTCTGTAATTCCATATTCAACTAGTCCACCAAGAAGTATTAGCTTAGCTCTATCAATTGCATCCTGTTCTTCGTCTGATAGGACAGCCTTTGTTCCTACTGGATTATTCCATTCAAGAACACCTGGATGTTTTTGAATTCTAAATACTCTAGTTATTGGCATTGCAAAGTAATTTCCAAGCCATACATATACTGTCTCGCTATATACACCAGGTTCTTTTGGAGCTTCAGGTTTAACATAAATCTCGCCTTCAGCTGTCATACCAATATATATAGCATGTACATTATCCTGAACATCTTCATCAAGAAGTGGTTTATCATTATCAGTTAAGTGTCCACCCCAATCAAAGTATATAGCTTCATCGATTGTAAGTGTTCTTGAATTAACTGCTTCAGTAACTTTATCTAGTCCGAGTTGTGTATACATCTTCTCAGAGATTAGTCCTAAATCATATGCTTTCTCGATACTAGTCTTAGCAATTTCTTCAGTAGATTCTTCATGGAGTTCTCCTGTCATTTCTTCATCAAATTCAAGAGAAATCTTATCAGCTGGATTTAATCCCTTTTGAAGGATAATCATACTACCCATATCCATTGCGAACTCATAGTTGCTGTCAATAGATACTGCTGTAGTAACATATACGCCTGCATCCTTAGGGCCTGTACCAAGAGTAACCTTTACTCCATTACCTATGCCCATTTCATCGATAGCATCAAGAAGTCTGTCAAATGCTTCACTGTCAATGCCAAGTGCACTCAATGTTCCTTCATTAACTCCTGCAAGTACATCGATAAGTGGCTTGATTTGTTTTCTGAAATTTCCAAGGGTTATTCCATCTCCAATCACTCTATGAAGATAATCATAGATGCTCTCATTTCCTAATTCCTCAAGTAATGTTCCTTCAAACCCATTAAGTATCTCATCTGCTCTTACTGCGGCTGTGGCATCATCCATTCCAAGTCTCTTATATAGATCAATTATTCTATTTCTAGTCTGATTACCAAGTCTAAGTGCTTCCTTAGTGCTATCAGGAATATCTATACTCAAGAATCCCTCAACATTAGCATCTGCACCACCAACAAGAACAATATAATCCATTCGAGTGTTGCTTTTAGGATCTATACCAGTAACCGTTATTCTTGGCCAATGTGTTTTGTCTTTATCATATGTATAGGTCTCAAGATCCGCAACGCTTAATTTAGCTTTAGCCTTGCTAATCTTTACGTTAACAGTTGTAGATGATTTTCTATAATAATCATTACCTTTAAAACGCACTTCTACATCATATGCATCACTTTTAACGTTAAGAGGATTAGTAACTACTACCTCAATATCATTTGAATCAAATATGCATTCTATAGGAGAATTTTCCTCTGTATCATTAGCTTCATAATAGTTAACTGTAACATCATCGATAATTTCATCTTTAATTTTGTCAGCTAATTTTTCGGCAGTATCATAATACCTTAATTCAATAGGGTCTGTTGGTGCTGTTATTTTAGTTTTAAGTCTATCATCATATAGTTCAAGATCAATTATCCAACTCTTATGACCATAGCTATTTGTTATATCTCCTTCATTTCTATTTCCGCTATAGCTAATTCTTATTTTCTCAGTGTTACCATATTCACCAAACTTATGAGTAATAAGGCCTCTAGCTGCCTGTATAAATGCTGCTTCATCATCCTCGTTTTCACCATTGATTGGTCTCCATAATCCATCTAAAAGCCCTGAACTTAGGTTGCCTGCATAATACTCAATTGTAACTTTTGTGCCAATATGCTCCTTAATAAAATCATCATCTGGAATAGTACTCTCAACAATTGCATCCCAAATATCTTCCAACTTCACTTCTCTTTCTTCATAGTAAAGATATTTTGGATTTTCTTTTTGGTTCAAAACTGGTGTTAATTTGGTTCCAATCTTAATAGTTGTATTCCAAGTTTTGGCGTTATAATTCTCGTCGCCCTTGAAAACAATATTTATTTTTTCGGTAATATTTCCCTCTTCATCAAAAATAGTTTTATCACCAAATTTATGAGTAAAGTCTATTGGCTCACTATTTAATGGAACGTAGTTATTTGATAATGCGCTCCATTTATACTCTATATTAATATTTGTTCCTTCATTCAAATAATCAAAGTTTGATCCCTGCACTATCGTGTGTAAAAGATCATTTTCTATATCTTTTTCATCAGTAAGCTCTGGATTGACATAGTATTCAACATTTTTAAATTCTAAAGTTGGATTAATTTTTGCTTTTACATAAAAATCTAAGGTTTCATCAAATGGCTTATACTCATCACTACCTGGATAAGAAATTTTTATGCTTTCAATGTTATTTTCTCCGAACTTATGGCCTGCATCTGTATATGGTGTATAACCTAGGTTTTCCCAAACATCAGAATCCAATAATCCAGCTTTCTTATGAGCTAAATACTTTATTGTTAAATTTTCTAAATCTACTTTTGTTCCATTTTCATCAATAATTGCATTCCAAACTGCTCCTTCTTTTTTATCCTTTTCCCAGTTTGGATTAATTGGTGTTTCCCCGGAAACTTGAACTTTGGTTGCAACTGCTACTTCTCTATCGTCAACTAAATTAACATCTGCAAAGACATAATCAGAAGGTTTATACGCTGCATCGCCCAAATACTTAATGCGTACTTCTTCTTTGCCAGTATCATCTGACATATTTCCGCCAAAAAGATGTTGTCCATAAGATGCGGGTGATTTATCAAGATTAGCCCATTCTGTACTACTACATTTATATTGTATTTCGTATTTTGTTGAATCATAATCAGTCCTTGGAGTGGAACCTTCTTTATTAACGATTGTATTAAATATTGTTTGATATAACTCATTCGTAACAGTTTTGCCTTTATACCATGAAATAGAATATGTTCCTTCTTTCTTGGCAACTGTAGAATCGCTTCTTTCGTCTGTGCATGTTAAGGTTGCTTGAGCAGGACTACTTGCTTTATAATCAGCATTTCCATTGAAAGTAATTCTTACTGTTTCTTGAGGTTGTGCTCCAAAAGGATGTCCATATTGATACGATGAACCTAATGACTCCCATTTTTTAGTACTTCCAGAAGAATACGATAAAAATTCAATCGTATATAGGTCTTTGTCATAATTTATATTATCAGCATTTTTTGGTAATGTTGATTTATCTTTGTCTACAATAGCATCAAAAACTGCTTTATAAACATTCTCGTCAACTGTCATTCCTTCATAGAAAGTAATTTTTGGAGATGCATTAGTAGCAATATTAGAAGCTTCTCTTTGTTCTGAAATTTTAACTTGAACCTTTTCACATGGTTTTAAGGTGGCGTTTCCGGAGAACGTTACTCTAATAGTATACTCCTCGTCTTCCTCGCAGAATTTAGAGCTTTTATCATTAATATTAAGCCACCCATAATTAATTACACTAATATAGTAGTAATATTCTATTGTTACATCATTTAATGTAATTTCTTGTGTTGTACTTGCAGTATCTACTATTGCATTCCAAAGATCTTCTTTACTTTTACCTTTGGAATAATTGTATGCAGCTGAATTTTTAAAACTAATGCTATCACGGATGTCTACTACTGTGAAATAAATATGGTTGCCACCACTAGTGCATTTTACAGCAGAATTAGAATTACTAGACTTATAATAGAGATAATATGTTGCATTATCTTCTAATCCAGCATTATTATTTCCACTACTAATTTCAGTTACATATGTATTACTCCAGCTTTTTCCATTTCTATTTTGGTTTGTACTGAAACCAAGAGTTTTATCTTTAACAGTATTTTCATTCCCCCACTTCTCATTAATTGCAGCAGAGAGTTCGCTCATTGTTAAGTTGTAATATAGGTTTACCTGAAGTTCTGTTTCACTCCAGGTATACTCAGGAGCTTTCTCTTCCCCCCCCACTGCGAACGCCGGTAGTTGGATGCTCGTTACGACAATTAATACCGTAACGATCATTGCAATAATTCTTTTCATTACCTTAAAAAACTTCATTTTCTTTCCCCTTCAAAAAAGTATATATAGTATATATTTTTATCAAAAATTTATATATATGGTGTATTGGGCCCATAGTGGGCCAAGATACAATTATGCAACAAGTGTATCACATCTATTTAGGAATTACTATATGTAAATTGTGAATTTTTCAGGTTTTTTCTTTCTAGTTATAAACAAAAAAGAGGCAATGCCTTCACACTGCCTCTAAAACCATAATTCCCTATTAATTTTCTTTACAGCAAATTCTTAACTGCCTCTACGTAAATCTCTACTTGCTCCTTAAATTCTCGTATTGGTAGGGATTCGTTCGCATCATGAATATGATTATCTGTATCTGGATATTCGCAACCGAATGCGATTATTCCAGGTATAGCCTTGGCATACGTTCCGCCACCCATTACGAATGGCTTATTCTTAGTATCGCCTGTAACCTTTACATACGCATCATAAAGGGTTTTTACTAATTTTGATTCTGGATCAAAGAATAAAGGCTCGCCTATTTCTAATATCTCGCATTTACCCTTCTCATCTTCTAGTTTTCCCTCTAAAATAGCTCTTATTTTTTCTTCGTTGTATGTTACTGGGTATCTAATGTCAATATTGCACTTAATTACGTTATCCTCAGTATACACAATGCCATTGTTGAAAGATAAGTCGCCGTATTCATCCTTAATATTTAACCCATATCCCGCTCCGTCGCATGCGGTTCCAACATGCTCTACATAGTAGTCCACAAAGTCATCTTGCATACCAGCCTCCTTCAAGGCTTGAAACGTATAGCTTGCAGCGTTTATACCTAATAGCGGTGTCGAAGCATGTGCAAGGACTCCTTGCGCATCTATGATAATTTTATCGTTCGCTTGTATGACTTCAAAGTTCTTTAGTGGAGTGTTGGATAGTGCTTGTGTAAGTGCATCTTTATCCACACAAGTGGCTAAAAGAGTGGTTGTGCAATGGTTGCATACCGCATTTGTGACCATTCCGCCCTTCATTTCGATAATATTTGTCTTTTTGCTGGAAATCAAAAGATTCATATGTCCCTTCTCGCCATAAACTCCTGGGAATGAACCATCTGGGGTAAATCCTGCGCTAAGAGGTTCTTCAACTTCGTTATAGTGTTTCATGCAAAGCATTCCGGTTTCTTCATTACACCCGAAGATTACTCTTATGCGCTTATTAAGTTCTAATCCCAGCTCTTTTATCAATTTCAACGTGTAAAGAGATGCTACTGCGCCGCCTTTATCGTCAGATACGCCTCGGCCATAAAGCACACCGTCTATATTTGTTACCTTAAGTGGATCTGTATTCCATCCTTCGCCGTATGGAACTGTATCTAGGTGGGCTACTAATCCGATTATTTCTTCGCCCTGGCCTATCTCAGCATATCCGCAATAGTTATCTAAATTTTTCGTTCTAAATCCCATGCGCTCTGAAATTTCTAATGCCTTTGCTAAAGCTTTTGCTGGACCCTCGCCAAAAGGCATGCCTTCTTTTGCTGGCTCTTCAACTGAGCCAATCTCTACGAGCGCGCTTAAATCTTCTATCATCTGCGCTTCTAATTCATTGATTCTTGTTTTTATATCCATTTCTAACTCCTTCGATTCATGTATATCATTAATATTATACCACAATTTCAAATATCTAATATAATTAGAATAGTTTTGGTTTCACATATTTTTCACTAAACAATGTTAACTTGTTATAAGTCTATAAATGTTTGCTCTACATGTATAACTTCTTTAGAGTATAGTTTCAAAACCATAAAACTAATATTTCATGCTCTAGATAAATTTTTCTCTCGGAGCATGACTTTTCAAAAACTTATATCTAATATTTCATGCTCTACATAAATTTTTCCCTCAGAGCATGACTTTATAAAAAAAGGAGGATATATGAACTTAAAAGATCACTTGCTTATTAAAAAATCTGAATTGTCATCAGAAATTATTGCTCTTGAAAAATTTATTAAAAAACAACCTATTGGAAAATTAAATGTCCAACAAAAAAATGGTAGTTTCTATTATTCTAAAAGAATATATGACAACCAAGTTATAAGCGGCGGTACTAATAATCGCCGAAAATATGAAAATATTTATCTTCCAAAAGATAGCAAGGAGGCTTTATTGCTTGCGCAGGGTGAATATGCCAAAATAAGGCTTAAAGATGCTAAGCATGAATTGAATGCTGTTAATCAATATCTAAATATATTAGAAAACGAACCTGATGCTGAACATTTTTTACAAACTCATCCTGGTATAAAAGAACTCGTTACGCCTTCTTTGAAAAATTCTAATAAGGAATTAGAAAAATGGCGAGTTCAAGATTACTATAGAAATCCTTATAGACCAGAAGGGCTAAAAGTTCCAACTGTTATTCCTGAGTTGAAAGTTCGAAGCAAAAGCGAAGCAGATATTATTTCCAGGTTAATACATTTCAAAGTTCCTTTTCATTATGAGGAAGGCTTTCTAGTTGGTGGAAAATGGAGATTTCCTGACATTACATGCAAAGCTATATGTAGCCCTTATAAAAAATACTACTGGGAGCACCTTGGCGGCTTAAGTAGCTTTACATATTATGACGAGAACATAAAAAGATTAAAAGAATTTTATTCTTGTGGATTGATTCCTTGGAAGAATTTAATTATCACAACAGAGACGGACGCTGAGCCGCTCGATATCAACTGGGTCGATGAAATAATTAAATATTATTTGTTGTAAATATAGCGAGCGGAGCCGTCGGGTTCGTTATCGGCGAGTTTTTCCGAGCCAGGAACGAATTCGTACGGTCCGCGAGCATAAATTAAGCAATTACATGTTTAGGTGGGCGGCTACTTTCTTGCTCCACTTTTTAAGTTTTTGATGTTCTACAAACGCCAAAATGCCACTTAATATTATATTAAACGGAATTAAGAGTGGTACGAAAAAGCCTGTCAGGCAAATAAGAATTGGTAAAAGTGTAAGCAACAATCCTATTATCATAATTAAAAATGTTGCCAGTCCTGCTCCATTTTTTATCATTATTCCTTCATTGTCCCAAACAAGGTTAGGATGTTTCATATCTCGAATCATGTTTAGGTCAATTGCAAAAACTGATAAGAAGAAGCTATATACTATCGCATATGGAAGTACCCATGCTTTCATTCCAAATCCTATTATTCCTACCAAGCATCCGATTATTGCTACGAGCATCATTGGAGCTGCATTACATATAAACGCTAAAAGTTCTTTGCCCTTTATTACCTTTTCAAATGGTACTGGCAGGATGCGAAGCATGTCAAAACTGCTGCCTTCTCTTGAGATACACGTATAAGAAAGCGCACCTAGACCTGCGCCCATTATTGTCACAAACGGCAAAAGATATGATGTCATAAATAGACTACCTATATTACTATCAAGCGGCATCATTTCCGTAAATCCCGAAGAGCTAATTATAAATGCTATCGCTATAACTATCGGAATTACTATTGGAAATAAATATCCGTTTGTAACATATGCCGGATTTCTGCTTGTTAAATGAAAGTCGCGCATTACAACTAGTTTTACGATTGATGTGTTTTTGCCAAGTTTTGCGTATTCTTTATCGTCAACATTTCCATTTGCGCTTGCTGTATCTTGCATCTTTAAGACGCTATCTAGATACAGGAATTTCGCTACAAGATAAGCTATCGCAATAAAGCCTGCTGTAATTAAAATTGTTTCTAATAATGAAAGCCATATTTCGCCTTCTAGCATTTTCATCAGCGCAAAGTTTACTGGCAATATCCATGTTACTTTAGACATTGCTGCGCTTATTTCTATTAAGTTATCTTTGTTGATTCCCGAATTTGCATATATTATCCATGCTGTTAAAAGCACAAGCAATAGCAACGCTCCTATTATTCTTAAGCTATCCCTATTTCTAATTACTTTTACGATTGAAAGAATTATTATAACTACTGCTATGTCAAAGCTCATTGAAATGCAGATTATGCTTATAAATGCAAATATTAGCGTCAATATAAGACCTAGTGTTACGCCATTTGAAATAATATATCCTATTCCTACTGGAAAAACTACTGCTGCGGCAATACCTGTTGGAAAGCCAAGTGAACTAATTACTCTTGCAACTACAATCTGAAATGGTGTGAACGGAAGTCCAAGAAGTATATAATTATCCTGACCCATATATAAGCTTTCTATCAGGCCTGGAATTTCTAAAACTACATTTGCTACAGTTCCAGCCATAAAAAGACTGGTCATAATTATATACGGATTTCCTATAACTGGCTCTAATTTTGTCAGGTTCATGCCTAGTATGAATAAGCCTGCTGCAACTAAAATCCCAAATATTCCAAGCATAATATTGCTTGTTCTTTTCTTTTTTGCGTAGTCGCTACCTTCTAATCCATTGCCGCATTTATTCAATATTTTTGCAAGGTAAAGTATTTTTTTCATGCCTTTGCCCCGCTATTTATATTTTCAGCTTGTTCTATTTCATCCTGAGCATCCTTATTTATGTCTAGGAAGATTTCTTCTAGTGTTTGGTCTGCTGGATAGTTTGCCCTTAATTCTTCAAGTGTTCCTGTATATTGGATTTCGCCTTTTTTGATAATTATTATTTCATCGCAAAGTTTTTCTGCTACTTCCAATACATGTGTTGAGAACAGTACTGAATTTCCTTTTTGAGCATGCTCAATCATCATCTGCTTTAGCTCATATGATGCTGATGGATCAAGTCCTGTCATCGGCTCATCAAGTAGCCATATTGATGGGTCGTGAATGAGCGCACCGATTATCATTATTTTTTGACGCATTCCATGTGAGTATGAATACATAGTTTTTCCAAGTGCATCTTCAATATCGAAGCGATGAGCATATTCTTTTATGAACGGCATTCTTTTTTCTTCTGGCACGTTATATACATTTGCCATGAACATAAGATATTCAATGCCTTTAAGTCTTAAGAAATGATCTGGGCTATCTGATACAAAGCCAAACTGCATCTTTGCTTTAAGTGGCTCTTTTGTGATATCGATACCATTAAGACTCATCGAGCCTTCAGTTGGATTTAAGACTCCTGTAAGCATCTTTAGTGTTGTGGTTTTTCCGGCGCCGTTATGTCCGATAAATCCCGTAATTGCTCCGTCTTTTGCGGTCCATGTATTATTATTTACTACAGCATGGGCATTTTCATCCTTACCATATATTTTTGTTAAATTATTTACTTGTATCATTTTTTTGCCTCAATTTTACAAAGATATTATTTGTTTAAAATTATTCTCCGTAGCCTGAGATATCGTTTCCTTTATCTTTAGTTTTTTCACCCTTTGGTTTCTTTTTAAGAATAATAAAATAAATTATTAATCCAACAATTACTATACCAAGTCCTACAAGCAATAAAACTGGAGCTTGAAACCAATCAAATTGTTTTGCTAATCGATATACTAAAAAACATATACCTGCAATACCTATACAAGCTCCAAAAAATCTATGTGCTGGTTCATAAGTAGTTGGATATTTACCACGCTGTTCTTTTTCTTTAGTACTAGAAAAAAGTTGTGTGCCTTTTATCAATGCATAAACTCCGTCTACTACTAAGAGCACTGATATTAAATAAAAAATTATTGTTGAAACGTCCATAATAACTCTCCTTTACTATTTTTTTATATATTTTCCTACCTTGTCTGTCCGTCTAATGTGTCGTAATATCCACTAAAAAAGTTTTCCATGAAAAACTTTACTTCTGGCATATCGAAATTTTCTATTGCCTTAAGCGTTGATTCTTTTGCATCTGAAAAATCTTCATTTCCCATCTTCTCTTCTTCGACGCATTTAATTAGCGCTGAAATTTTATCTGCTGCCTTTACATACTTTAAGAGTTCTTCGTCGTTTTCTTTCTTGCCGTTCATAAGGCTTTCGTATGTTCCTTGCATTTCTTTTGGAAGTTGCGCTATCATCTTTTCCTTTGCGCTTTCCTCTACATGATCATAAGCTTTTTTAATCTCTGGGTCGAAATATTTTACTGGCGTAGGAAGATCGCCTGTGATTATCTCTGGTGCATCATGAAAGGCTGCTAAGAGCGCAGCTCTTCCCTCATCTAAGTTTTTGTCAAAGTAGGTATTTGCTATTACTACGAGCGCATGTGTAATCATGACCACATCTAAGGTATGGTCTGAAAGGGATTCTATTCGAGAGTTTCTCATAAGTCCCCATCTTCCTACATATTTCATGCGCGACATAATCGCAAAAAAGTTACTTTTGTTTTCCATTAGCCTTTATATCCTATTTTGTCTGCTAATTCTTTTTCGATTACTACTGTTGCATCGCGGTGCATTCTCATGAATGTTGCTGGGCACATTGGGTCAATTTTATCTTGAAGTAAAAGTTTTGTTGCTGCGTCTTCTTTGTTTCCACCTATTATCATAAGGAGTGCTTTTGCTCTCATTATGTTTCCCATGCCCATTGTTAGAGCATGCGTTGGCACGTCTTCTTTACTTGCGAAGAAGCGCTTATTTGCTTCGATTGTAGAATCGTCTAATACTTCTTCATGTGCCTTATCGTAAAGCGTTGCTCCTGGCTCATTAAATCCTAAGTGTCCGTCTGGGCCTACGCCTAATACTTGGATTCTTATCTCTGTTTTATCTAGTACGTCGTTGAACTCTTTTAGGTTTGCTTCTACATCGCCTACGCCTTTAGCTACGTATGTGTTTGCCTTATCGATATTTATGTGATCGAATAAGTTATCGTTCATGAAATATCTATAGCTTTGGTCGTGGCTGCCTTCTAAGCCTACGTATTCATCTAAGTTTACTGAGTGGATTTTTGAAAAGTCTAAGCCTTCTTCTTTGCATCTTCTAGCTAGTTCTTTATACATCCCTACTGGTGATGAACCTGTTGCTAGGCCGAGTGTGCATTCTGGCTCTTCTCTAACTATTTTTTCAATGATATCTGCTGCCACCTTTGCAGCTTCGTTACTATCTTTTGCTATTATTACTTTCATCTTTTTCTCCTAGTTTTTAGATACTATGTTTCCTTTTTCTTTGTATATACTGTTTTCCGGTACAACTCCTCTTACGCTGGAAGTTGGATATACATTGGAGTCCTTGCCGATTATTGTTCCCGGATTTAATACACTGTTACATCCTATCTCGGCTCTATCGCCTAGCATTGCTCCGACTTTCTTTCTGCCGGTTTCTATTTCGCCTTCATCACCTTTTACGATTACATTTAGTTTGTCGGCTTTTACGTTTGATGTTATCGAGCCTGCGCCCATATGCGCTTTATAGCCTAAGATTGAATCGCCTACATAGTTGTAATGTGGAACTTGTACGCCGTCAAAAAGAATTACGTTTTTTAGTTCTGTTGAGTTTCCAACTACGCAATCGTTTCCAATCAGAGCGTTTCCTCTTATGAAGGCGCTAGGGCGGACCTCTGTGTTATGGCCTACGATACATGGCCCAGCTATATAAGCTGATTTGTTATATAAATTTGCATCTTTTGCTATCCATACATTTTCGCTTGGGTTATCGTACTCGTCCTTAGGTAGGCTCTTTCCGAGCTTTATTATTAAGTCGCCTATTCCGGCTAGCGCTTCCCACGGGTATGTAAAGCCTTCTAAGTATTCCTTTGCTAATGTATGGTCTAAGTCGTATAAATCTTTTATTTCGATTTTCATTATTTTTTTCTAACCTCTATTAAGTGGCCTTCTTTTGCCATTGCTGCGATTATTGCATCTACGTTATCTTCTGCTTCTTCAGCGCTTTTAGCTTCTGCCATTACTCTTAGGACTGGTTCTGTGCCACTTGCTCTTAAAAGAATTCGGCCTGTGTCACCTAAATCTTCTGTGCATTTATCGCATGCTGCCTTTACGGCTGGATCGTTTAAGGTTGCTTCCTTATCGTCTACTACTACGTTCTTCATTACTTGTGGATACATCTTGCAGTTTTGAGCTAGGATGCTAAGTGGAAGTTGGGTCTTTATCATTACGTTCATAAGCATAACTGCTGTTAAGATTCCGTCGCCCGTCGTTGCATGTTGTCTAAAGATTATGTGGCCTGATTGCTCGCCACCTAATACGTAGCCGTTTGCTTTCATGTTTTCATATACGTATTTGTCGCCTACGTTAGTTTTTTCATAGCCGATTCCTACGTTATCGAGTGCCTTAAAGAGGCCTAGGTTTGACATTACTGTTACAACTACTTTATTTCCTGGTAGTTGGTTATGCTCTTTCATATATTTTGCGCAAATATAGATTATTTGATCGCCGTTGATTACATTTCCTTTTTCATCAACTGCTAAGCATCTATCTGCGTCGCCATCGAATGCGAAGCCGACGTCGAGCATGTTATCTACTACGAATTTTTGCAGGCCTTCGATATGTGTTGAGCCGCAGTCTTTATTTACGTTTACGCCGTCTGGTCTATTATTGATTACTTGGCTTTTTGCACCAAGTGCGTCGAATACCGCTCTAGCTATCATCCATGCTGAGCCGTTTGCGCAGTCTAAACCTACGCGGCAATTTTCGAATGACTTTAGGGCTATTTCTGAAAGATATCCGATATAGCGGTTTCTTCCAAAATAGAAGTCTTCTGTCTTTCCGATTTTATCTTCTGATGCATATGGAATGTAATCGTTTTCTGAATCTAAGTATTTTTCGACTTCTTCGATTACATATTCTTCCATCTTTTCGCCTTGGCCATTAAGGAGCTTTATTCCATTATCATAATATGGATTATGGCTTGCGCTTACCATTATTCCGCAGTCGAAGTTCTCATCTTTTGTTATATGGCTTACACTTGGGGTTGTTGTAACATGAAGCAAATATGCATCTGCTCCTGACGCCGTTATTCCTGCTGCCAAGCCGTTTTCTAATGTATATGATGAGCGTCTTGTATCTTTTCCGATTACAATTCTTGCGCTTTCACTAGCTGGGTGGTTCTTTCCATAGTACCATCCTAAAAATCTTCCGATTTTGTACGCATGTTCTGTTCTAAGGCCTTCGCCAGCTTTTCCTCTAAATCCATCTGTACCAAAATATTTTCCCATTTTGTTATACCTCGATTTAATATAAGTTTATTAAAATATAACCAATATATTTTACTACTTTTTTTATATATGGTGCAAGAAAAAATCTTATTAATATATAAGGTAAAAAATGCTATAATTATTATGTATAGCTAAAAATTTCTATTTTTTTGGAGGGGATTATGAAAAAACTGATTGCTATTTTACTTGCTTGCCTCGTTGTTCTTGGCCTCGTAGCATGTGGCGCTAAAAAAGAAGAACCTAAAGAAGAAAGCAAAACCAACCTTTCAATCATCATGGAAGAAGACGATAACATGATTAACACTTATACTCTTATTGCTGTTAATCCTGATGCTCCATGGGTAGATGCTGATGGTAATGCTACTACTAACCAAAGAACCGTTAACACAGCTGGTGCTGACGCTTTTATTAAATGGATGCTTTCTAATGAAGGCAAAGATGCTATCGCTAAATTTGGCGTAGAAGACTACGGCGATGCTCTTTTCTATCTTTTGGATGATGCTGATACTCCTGAGTATTCTGGAAAAATTGCTGAAGCTACAGAAGATACTAAGCTTATTCATATGAGCACAACTACTTCGGTTAATGACTCTGGTCTTTTACAGTACTTAGAGCCTTTATTTGAAGGTGCTTACGGCTATGATCTTGAGTGGGAGTCTGCTGGCACTGGTAAAGCTATTGCTAGCGCTCAGGCTGGTAACGCTGATCTTATCTTCGTTCATGCTAAGTCTCAAGAAGAAGAATTTGTTAGCAAGGGATTTGCTAGAGTTGTTGACGGCTTTGCCACTGAAAGACTTTCTTTCATGTATAACTTCTTCGTTCTTTGCGGTCCTAAGGACGCTAAAGGCTTTGATGAGCTTGATGTAAAAGCTGCTTTCAAGAAGATTGCTGATGAGAAGCTTCCTTTCGTTTCTCGTGGTGATAAGTCTGGTACTCATACTAAAGAACTTTCTCTTTGGCCTGAAGAGTTAGGCATCACTGATGAAGCTACTACTTTCGAAGCTTATCAAGATTGGTATATTTCTGCTAATGCTGGTATGGGCGTTTGCCTCAGCATGGCTAACGAAAAAGGCGCTTTCATTCTTTCTGATAAAGCTACCTTCTTAACTTTTGAAGCTAATGGAGGAATTATTCAATAGTGGGTGGCGCATTCGGTGAGGCTTTTAAGTTAATATTCACCGGAGATCCGATTGTCTTTCAGATAATCGGTATTACACTTAGAATGACTTTAACCAGCTCCGTATTGTCACTTCTTATTGGAGTGCCAATCGGAGTTTGGTTGGGTGTTTCATCGTTTAGAGGTCGTAAAATTATTATCACTATTAACCGTGCATTAGAGGGGCTCCCTCCTGTTGTGTGCGGTCTTTTTTGTTTTCTTTTATTTAGCGGCGTTGGGCCTTTAGGTGGGCTTGGTCTTCTTTATACTGTGCCGGGCATGGTTATCGCACAAATTATTTTGCTTTTACCTATGTCTATTGGTCTTGTTGAGGCTCATGTAAACAGTTTTGCTCCTAAATTTAACGAAAACGTTAAAGGTATGGGACTAGATAAAGGTCGTTCTTTATTACTTGTTATTAACGAAAGTCGCTACAATATTATTTCGACTTATCTGTTTTTGTTTGGTCGTGCTGTTGCCGAAGTCGGTGCTGTTAGTATCGTTGGTGGCGCGATAATGTTTAAGACTAATGTAATGACTACTGCTATTATGAACTACACGAGCATGGGTAACTTTAAGACTGCCCTTGCGCTTGGTATTATCTTGCTTTTCATTGGATTAGTCGTAAATATTATCATGGCTATTTTGCAAGGTGTTATGGATAAATAGCTTTTTGCTTTTAGGAGATTTTAATGATTATTCCTGCTATGAGGAAAACTTATAATGACAGAGTCGTGCTCGATATTCCTGATATCGAAATCGAAGATGGAAGCATTGTTGCTTTAATGGGCGATAATGGTTCTGGTAAGTCTACCCTGGCTAAAATTTTGGCTGGTATTATTCCTTCTGATTTTGGAAAGGTTAATACAGGACTTAAGGTTGGCTATCTTCCTCAACAACCTTATATTTTTAATCTTAGTGTCAAAAACAATATTATGCAAAACTTTGAGGGCAAAAAGGAAGATGCTCTTAATAAATGTTCTTCTTTGATGAAACTTTTAGAAATTGATAACCTTGCTGATAAAAAAGCTATTAAGATTTCTGGTGGTGAAAAAGCTAAGCTAGCTCTTTGCCGTATCATGATGAAAAATTATGATCTTATTATTTTAGATGAACCTACTGCTGGTTTAGATACTGAATCTATTCCTAAAGCTTTTGATCTTATTAAACAGTCCGCTAAAGAAATGGGCGCCACTGTCATTGTTGTTATTCACGGTAGCGAATATGCAAAATTGATTGCTTCTAAAGCAATCATCTTAAACCACTCTGGCTCTTTAAAAGAATTTTCGAATTTATAATTTACTTTATTTTGAAGGGGGACAAAAACATGAAAAAATTACGTATATTATTTTTACTTCTATTACTCATTTGTATTGGTTCTCTTTACGCTTGTGGTGGAACTTCTATTAAAAAAGGTTGGCAAAACGATAAACTTGGTAAAATGCTTCCTACTCCTAAAGAAAAAACAATTGAAGTTACTGCTAATTCCGATTTTCTTTTTCAAGCTGATATCGATGATTGTTCTAAAGATGAATTTGATGCCTATGTCCTTGCATGTCAAGATAAAGGCTTTGTTGTAAAAATGACTGAAAGTGAATCTGGAACTATTAGTGGACCTAATTCCGATGGTGTTATGTTTGTCTATAAAGCTTCAAATACAGACGGATATACATTAATCGTAAATCTAAAATATAATGACCAAATGTCTATAATCTTATCTAATGATTTAGAAAAATAATATCTTTTAATTTATTTCAATAAATTAAGAATTTGTCGAACTCTTTTACTAGAAGTTTCGTTCTTGCTCATCACCCGTTCGTCTAACTGAAACTAACGCTCGACTCAGTCGGGCCTTAATGCGCGCGGTGCCCATCCACGCGCGCCCTCCTAGCGTCTTCGCTAAGTTTCATTAAAGCCTCACTCATAAATCGCAAGAA
>JAZRXA010000047.1:0-19033 GCA_045599965.1 Lachnospiraceae bacterium
CCGGCTCCATATATGAGACCAAAATAAAATGTTTTGATAAAATTACCGAAAAAGGCACCATTGGTACCCGAAACTATATATTTTTTTAAGTAAATCCATTAAATTAATTCATTATGAGAACTTGTTGGAAAAGTATAGAAACTAAAAACCTTGATTTTTCAAGGTTTTTAATTTTTTGTAAAATACATCAAAATTTTTTACAACGCTTATTGGGTACCAATGGCCCCTTTTTCGGTAAAAATCTTTTTTAAAAATTTTTTGTATGGTTTTTTGTGTAAATAGAACTTCAAAAGTTATTTTCATATATAGAGCTGGCGTTAGCCAGCGAAGCGGAGCCGAAAGGAATATAGCAGTGGGTGATGAGCAAGAACGAAACTTCTAACCCAAAGAGCTCGGCAAATTGCAAGTTGGCGAGATGGTTTAAGAAGTAAGCTTTGCGATTTACTTAGATTAATATGGTATAATTAAAAAAATAGTACTTAAATAATCGGAGGTAGATATGGAAGTTGAAAAAATGAGTTGCGCAGATTGCGCGTTACCATTATGTAATTTAGATAGAACGGATTATACAGATTTTTGCGCTACAAAAAAGATGGACCCGGAATTTTTAGAAGAAGTCACAGAAAAATATAACGAGCCTGAAAATCTAAAATTTATGCAAAACGCAGCGGCCGTTGAGTTTGGCGGATATTGCAAACTAACGAGAGTTCAAGAGATAGTTGAGTTTTCAAAAAGGATGGGATATAAGAAACTTGGAATCGCTACATGTGTCGGCTTGTTAAAAGAAACTAGAATACTTGCAAAAATTTTAAGAAGCCATGGGTTTGAAGTATATGGTGTTGGTTGCAAAGTAGGAAAGGTAAGCAAACAAAATCTTGGAATCCCAGAAGAATGTAATGCTATTGGAAAAAGCATATGCAATCCAATAATGCAGGCAGCACTTCTTGAAAAAGCAGGAACCCAGTTCAATATTGTTATGGGACTTTGTGTCGGACATGATAGCATGTTCTATAAATATTCTGCGGCACCAGTAACAACACTTGTTGCAAAGGATAGAGTGCTTGGACATAATACAGCAGCAGCTCTTTATATGAGCGAAGGATTTTACTCAAAGAAACTTTTTGGTGACTGCGAAGAAAAATAATTATCAAATAGAAGAAAGAGTTTAGTTTATGAAATATAAAATAGCGTTGGCTCAAACAGAATATTGCACAGATAATAAAACGAATTTGGAAAAAGCAGAAGTCATGATACAGCGTGCTTCAAAAGAGGGTGCAAAATTGATTGTTTTTCCAGAAGTTTTTATTGCGGCATCTTCTATGAATGAAGCTAATGTTCATGCTATGCAGGAACTAGCTGCAAAGTACAATCTTTGGGTTGTTTTCGGAATGTACGAAACTGCAGACAAGAAACGAAATTACAATACGACATTGATTGTAGATGATAATGGAAAAATTATTTCAAAGTATAGAAAAACTCATTTGTACGATGCCTTCTCATATCGCGAATCGGATTTAAATAAAGCGGGTGAGGAATTATTTGAACCAATCGATACACCTTTTGGAAAGATGGGACTTATGGTTTGTTATGAACTAAGATTTCCGGAGATTGCTAGATACCAAGCCTTAAAAGGAGCCGAGCTGATTGTTGTTCCAACAGCTTGGATGAAGGGCGAAGGTAAGGGCGAGCAATTAAGAGTTTCAACTTTGTGCCGCGCAATGGAAAACGTTGTGTTTGTGGCTATGTGTGATATGACTGGAAAAAGTCGAACTGGCGAAAGTGTTGTAGCAGATCCAATGGGAAAGGTGCTAGGAGAATTAGGGGAAGAAGAGGATGTATTGATTGTAGAAATCGATACGGAAAAAATTACAGAATGTAGAAAAATTCTACCTCTTTTAGAAAACAGAAGGCCAGAAATTTATAAATACTAAAAAATAGACCATATGGAATAAAAAGTCACTAAACTGTATAATATACTAGGAGTAATGTGTTGGAGGGGTAAAAGATATGATAACACAAAAGCAAAGTGAAATTGCAAAGATGATTGAACAAGCGATGCTTAAGGATGGAGCAAAACGCTCAATGCAAAAAGACTTGTTTAATACAATACTAAATGAGTTTCTGCTAAAAAGAGATGGCAACGGACCACTTGATTATGGCGATTATAAAGAAACATTTGAAAAAGAATATAAGCCATTTAATACAATAGATGGTTTTACGACATATTACACGCAGTCAGATGAAAATTATGAAAGAGTTATTGTAGACTTTCATGGTGGAGCATATGTGTTTGGAGCAGGAAAAGAGCAGTATGCTTATGCGGCAGCTCGCGCTAAAGCACTTAACGCAAGAGTATATCTTCCAGATTATCCTTTAGCTCCAAAATATTCATGCAAAGACGCGTATGAGTTTTTGAATAAATTTTATCCAGAACTCTTAAAAGAAGAGGAAGGAAAAGAAATCATATTCATGGGCGATTCTGCAGGTGGCGGATTAGGCTTTGCATATTCAGAATATTTGTTTGAAAACAATATGCCTGGAATTCCTTCGGCAAGAGTATTTTATTCACCATGGGTCGACTGCTCATGCGAAAACAAAGAACAATGGGCGCTTAGAGATGAAGACCCACTTTTAGATCTTTACGGCCTTTCTGTTTGCGGAAGGATGTGGATTGGCGACGATCTGCCAACAGATTCAAAAATCAACGTAGTTTTTGGGGACATGAAATCAAATATTAAAACGATGTTGTTTGCGGGCACAAAAGAGATTCTTTATCCAGATGTAAAATTAGCTTATGACAAACTTGTCGCAAATGGATGTGAAGTAGAATTTGTTTTAGGTGAAGGATTGTTCCATTGCTATCCAGCTTTCGTTCCAGACATGGGTGCAGAAGCAATTGAAATTGTTAAGGACTTCTTAAAATAAATGAATGTAGAAATTCTTTGCGTAGGAACAGAAATCCTACTTGGAAATATAGTAAATACAAATACGGCTTATCTCGCAAAAAGATGTGCCGATTTAGGGCTTGGAATGTACTACCAGGGCGTAGTTGGCGATAACGAAGAGCGTCTAGAAGAAGCGATAGAGCAAGCACTAAAAAGATCGGATGTTTTAATCTTAAGCGGCGGACTAGGACCAACGAATGATGATATAACAAAAGAAACAGTCGCAAAGGTGTTAGGCCTAGAACTTGTCTTTGACCAAGAATCTTTTGACAACATGGATATGATGTTAAAGAAACTAGGCCATGCGAACTATCCGTTAATAAACAACAAACAAGCCTATATTCCTGAAGGCGCAAGAGCGCTGAAAAATAATAATGGCACAGCACCAGGAATATTTATAGAAACAAATAAGACCAAAGCAAAAAATAAGTATCCTGAAAAAATAGTTGCGCTTCTTCCAGGACCGCCACTAGAATTAAAGCCGATGTTTGAAGAATATCTTGCGCCGTTCTTTAAGGAAGCTACGGGCGAGGTTATATATTCAAAGATGCTAAAGATGATAGGCATTGGAGAAGGTGCGGCAGCAGATAGAATAAAAGATATTTTAATTAATTCAAAGAATCCAACAGTCGCTCCATACGCAAAAATTAATGAAGTTCATTTTAGAATCACTGCAAAGGCAAAAGACGAAACGGAAGCTTTAAGTTTAATCGCGCCGGTATATGAACAAATAAAAAATGAACTTGGAGAATATATTTATTCAGAAGATGAAGACGAGACACTTCAAAGCGTAGTGGTAAAGAAAGCAAAAGAAAAAGGCTTAAGATTAGCTACTGCCGAGTCATGCACCGGAGGACTTGTAGCCGGAGCAATTATAGACGTTAGTGGCGCAAGTGATTGTTTTGATGAAGGGTTTATTACTTACTCAAACAATGCAAAAGTTAAAACAATAGAAGTTAGCGAAGAAACCTTAAAAAAATATGGTGCAGTTTCAAAAGAATGCGCTATGGAGATGGCAAAGAAAGCTGCAATAAAAGCAAGAGCGGATGTAGCTGTTTCAACTACTGGAATTGCGGGACCTACTGGAGCTACTAAAGACAAACCTGTTGGAAGAGTTTACATCGGAGTTTATTCAAAAGGCGAAGCAAAAGCTTTCGAATTTAATTTTAAAGGAACTAGAGAAATAGTTAGAACTAGAAGCGTAGTTAACGCACTTAATATATTAAGAAAAGAAATCGAAAATTATTAAAAGGATTGAAAAATGAGAACGAAAGGTGACTCATTAATAAAAATAAGAAATGCTACGAAGATTTATAGAAAAGGCGGAAAAAGGTTTTACGCCTTAAATAGCATATGCTTTGAAATAGACAAGGAAGATTTTATAGTAATCATAGGTGAAGAAGGCGCAGGAAAGACAACGCTCTTAAATTTAATAGGTGGAATAGATAAACCTACTAGCGGAGGAATATTCTATAACGGAAAGAGTGTTGGCTTACTTCCGGAAAGAGAACTTACAAATTATAGAAGAGAGCAAATTGGATTTGTATCTAGAATGGTTAGCTTCGTTGATGAATTAACAGTTTATCAAAACGTAACTTTAATCCCAGGCTCGAATCTTGTTGAACCAATGGTAAATAAGATTTTAAGAAGCGTTGAAATCATTGACAAGAAAAATGATTATCCAACGAAGTTAACAAGAGAAGAACAAATAAGAGTATCAATCGCAAGAGCACTCAATAAGCAAAACCAAATATTGCTTTGCGATGATCCGACGAAAGATTTAGATAAGAGCTCTGAAAAAGAAATAATAAAACTTCTTAAAGAACTTAATGAAAAAGAAGGAAAGACAATTGTTTTAGCTACGCAAAATAAAGAGCTTGCAAAATATGCAAATAAAGTAATAGAAATAAAAGACGGAGTAGTAATTGAAGAATATAAAAACTATAGCGAGGATAATTCAAAATGATGAAAGATAGAATTTCCCCAGCTATAAAAAAATTCAAGAGTTTATTTATCGTAATGATTATTATTTCAGCCTTGGCGATTGCAACGCTTGTAGGTTTGGTTTTAGTTACACGAAATACAAAGACAACATATAAACAAACAAAAGGAAGCACTAAAAGCGATAGCTTTGTAATAGATACCGACTTAGCTTCGAAAAATAAATTTGAAATACTAGGTAGCGTAGAAGGCATAGAAAAAATAAATTACAGAATAACTTTTGAAGGAAGTTTAGATAGTGAAAAGAGTACTAAAGTAATAGCTAGCACATACTCAGAAGAGGATTTTTCTAAACCTACAATAGAAAAAGAAAAGAAGGCATCTACGGATTTAATAAATATTGCAGTCGAAGAAAATTTTGCAAAACAAAATAATTTAAGTTTAGGCAAAAAAGTTTCGATGGATTTTTATAATACAAGTGTACAATGCTTTGTAAAAGAAATTGTTCATGTTTCGCAAGAAAAAACACTAAAGGCTAATGAGAAAATAGTTGCCAGCGTATTTTTGGAAGATGCAGAATATGCAAAGATGATAAAGAAAGCCAGCAAGAATAATCTTGGCCTATCTGTCTTAGATATGTTTAGTGGACTTTCACTCTCGAACGAATCGAGATCCTTAAATCAAGTTTTAGTTAAATGCAAAGATGGAACGGATGCAAAAACTGTTTTAAGCGCATGCACAGCCGCTCTAGAAGGTAAAGTAAAAATTAAAGGAACTTCACTAAATGAAAAAACGTCAACCGTTCAAGTGATAAAAGTGAGCGAAGGAGTACGAGCTGACATCCTGATTTTTGCAATAATTATAGGTCTGGGAATATTAGTTGGAGGATTTGTAGTTTTATTTACTCTTGGAAGAGCTATTGAAACAAATGAATATGAGATGATGGGCAGAAGAGGAATGAACAAAAGAGATATTCCTAGGGGCCTAGCAAGAAAATTAAAAAAATCTAAAGCTAGAACAGCATTTAACCGTACACTTTCATTTTATAATTCACGCAGAGTTATCGCATCGATTATTTGCGTTGTTATATCAAGCGCAATTTTGGCTTTATCAATAAATTTCGAGGCAATTGATTTACAAACTCAAAAAAGTTTAGATGGCTACACTGTTAATGCATTGGTAATTGCATTGATTATTTTCACAATATTTATGAGCATAATTATTGTAAGCGCAATGTCACAAGCATTTTTGATAGAGCAGGAAAGACTTTTAAGCACAGTGCGAGCCCTTGGCTTTTCAATAAAAAACATTACTTCAAAATGGTTGAGACAGGAAATATTAATTTTCGTAATAGGACTGGCACTAGGATTTCCGCTAAGCTTCTTTGTAGGAAAATTAATTAACAACACAACCTTTGATATTTCATGGAGCATAAGATTTCCATCTACGCTCTGGATAATGCTAATTACTGCAATATTAGTTCTAATAATCTTAGCAGTAAATCATATATTTTTCATAAAAACAATCAAAAATTGGCGACTTTCTAACAACCTGAAAATTAAGCAATAGAAGGTTGAATTAAATGCGCTTGTATAGTAAAATTAATACCCCTATTTAAAAATGAGGTATTAATTGTTGAAAAGAATTTTACCGAATAATTATATAAGGATGTATGACCAAAAAGAAACGAAAAAGCTTCTAAAGAAAAAGGTCGATGATATAAGAGTTAAGATGCTTGTTGAGCGTGCTATTTTTTACGGATACAAGCCTTTTAACTTTAAAAAATTCTGTCTTAAAGCTGGCAAGGTTGCGATAGGACCTATTTGTGCTTTGAGTATTTTTGCTGTGCTTATTTTCTCGACATATGCTGGAGCATCCTTAACACTTGGCAAAGATAATGCAAATCAAAAGAAATTCGTTCTTAATGAATTCAACGCCATAAATGCGAAAACTAAAAATGAGATGGTTATTGGATCAGCTGATGCAAATGGTCTTATTTATGAAATTAAAGATAGAGTTACTCTCCAAGGCGTTGATAAAAATTCTACCTATATTAAAGATAAAACAAATCTCACGAACATCGAAAATATTAACGGAGATGAACTGCTCGAGGTGCATGACGGATATGTTTATCTAGAAAACAAAAAAACAGACGTTGTGTATGAAGGAATCAGCAAAGAAAAAATGCCGGTAGGAGTTAATGTTTCTTACTATCTAGATGGCAAGAAAGTTTCACCGGAAAAGATTGCTGGAAAGAGTGGTCATGTAACGATTCGTTTTGACTATACTAATAACACATTAAATTCTGAATATATTCCATATGTTGCGATGAGCGCAGTTATTTTAGATGCAGAAAAATTCACAAATATTAAAACTAATGCAAATGCATTAAGTATTGGAAATAATATATTAGCTTATGGCGGAACTATCCCAGGATTTAGAGAGTTTGTTTCAAAAAATGGACATGGAAGCATAAACATCCAAGTTGATGATTTTGTTCAAATAGAAGCAGATACAACCAACTTTGCTATTGATTCTACATTCACTGTTTTCTCTAATGGATTTTCAAAATCTATTAAAGAAGAAACATTAAATCAAATCGATAGCGTTGAGGAAATTTCTGCAATTAATATTCCAACAGACCAAATAACAACTTATGTTTCAGAACTCTTAGTAGAGGCAAATATATTTGCTGATTTAATGAGCAAACTAGAAACTGATTCACAAGAATTAGTTGGCACGTCAAAAAATGCATTGACTAATGCAGTTAATTTAAAAAATGGCGCAAAAAATCTTTCTAATGGAATAAGAGCCTTAGCTAATAATGCAACTAATTTGGCAAATGGTGCAGGGCAAGTTGTAGAAGATGCAAACGAATTAGAAGAAGATTCTAATGGCTATAAAACGGATTTAGATAATTATGCAAACGGTGTTAAAAACCTTAACGATGGAATTTCGGAACTTAATTCAAAATTAACTTTTATGCCGGGACTTTCAAGCACAATAAAAGAGATTGCTAAATTTTTAGATGACGTAGAAAGCTTTGCAGCAATCATTTCTTCATATAGCACAACAATAAGCAAAGCAATAGAAAATTCCCGCGAAGCAGATGATGAGGAAACTGCTAGCAAGCTTGAAGAATTATTCTCAGAGCTTTCGCCAGATGGATTCTTTATGACTAATATGCATTCAATTGTTACCCGTATTGCTGATATGCTTTATGACATAGCTGCTGATATTGATGAATTATATGATGCGGCTGTTGATATTGGTAAAAACTCTAGCGACCTTGCGAATACATCAGATGATTTAACAAAAGCATATGATGAACTAAGCACAGGCGTTTCTAAATTAGGCGATGGAATTAGTAACATGGATAAAAGCATCGTAGGCTTAAGTGGCGATTCTGAAGATTCAGCAATTGATGCAGAAGGTATTGCCACAGAAAGCAAAAACATGAATGATGCTGTAAATAAATTAGATTCAGGCATCAATAATTTAAATAAAGGAATAAAAAATGCCAATAAAGATTTTGCAAAATTTAGAAACGGCATTCTTAACATTAGGTCAATTAAAGTTGGCGGAAACTCATATACGCAACCTGACAACTTAAGATATTTATTAAATTGTATTAAACAGATGAAACAATCTGATGAAAAATATTTTCCATTTAGTGGTGCAGATGCAAGCGTATCAGGCACAACTTCTTATGTAATCAAAACAGATGGCATTCAATAAAAAAAGGGGACGAAACATGAAAGGTAAAAAAATAATTCTTGCGATTATAGCTACTTGCCTTTGCGTTGGCATGCTTTGCGGATGCACATACAAGACAAAAAGATACAATCCAGAAGACTACATTCTTGAAACAGAATACAAAAAAGATTTCAAAATTCTTCAACTTAACGACATCCATTTAGCGAACAAAGATAATAGAAAAAAGCAGTATGATTATCTGGATGGAACAATTACTATGGCTGACCCAGACATGATTATTATGTGTGGTGATTTATTTACGTTTGCTGATAAGAAAGTTGCACAAGAACTATTTGCTTTTATCGATAGTTATGGAATTCCTTGGACATTAACTTTTGGAAATCATGATGAGCAATGCTATTTCCCAATTACATGGGCAACAGATGTACTTAATAACTATGGTTCTAACTGCTTGTTTAAAGATATTCAAGACGATGATGTATTTGGAAATTCTAACTTCGCAATTAATTTGATGGAAGGCAAGAAAATTAAAAAGCAAATTATTTTAATGGATAGCAACCGTTACAATTACGGCGAATATATTGGATATGATTATATTAAACAAGATCAAATCGATTGGTATGAGCGTCTTGTAAATTACACAACAAAACAAAATGATGGAAAACCTGTTAAGTCATTAGCGTTCTTCCATATACCACTTCCAGAGTTTGAGATTGCTTGGGACGAAGTTGAAAATGACGGACCAAACACAGTTTATATTTCAGGTAAGCAAGGAGAAGAGTGCTGCTGTCCAGAAGTTAACTCAGGACTTTTTGACAAGATGATTGAACTTGATTCAACTCAAGGCGTTTTTGTTGCACATGATCACAAGAGCAATTACATTGTTAAATATAAAGGAATCTATCTTGGCTACGGAGTAAACTCTACGGATAGAATTTATTATACTGAAGGTCTTATAGGCGCAAGAACTATAACACTTAATAGTGACGGCACATTAGACTTTGAAGACATTTTACATTCATATGAGGAGGATAAATAATGGGTAAGAAAACTAATATTTTATGGCTTATTGTTTTAATACTTGTAGGTTCATTTGTTACATTTTATACGTCCAACCTCATAATGAGTGATGTATCGAATATGTTTTATGGTGTGCATAACGCTGACTGCGTAGCTAGCTTTCCAGGCTTTTTATTCGCAGTTGAGTTTGTAGTTGCAACTATATATTTCATTAGGGTTACAAGAAGATCACAATATAGAAAAAACACATCTAAACTCTATGCGAAATATTTTCTAGTTCTTTCAGCAATTGGAGTTGCATGCTCTATTTACACAGGTATAGAAGTCTACGATTCATTTTTCGCACCATATCCATTCCCAGGATATACAGTGCTTGGAATCGTGGTTCATGCTTTAATCGTTGTTGGCGCAATTCTCTGGCTTAAGAAAAATAAACTTTTGCCAGAGGATGAAGGAAAGAGAAGAATTGACTTTGGATACGTTGTTTATTCAATAGCCATCTTCGTAATTATTTTCATCACATACAACCGTTTAGGTGCTTTGATGTGGGGATTCACATATATCCAAGTAAGTTCACTTTGGCTTACATTCCCATTCTATTTATCATTGCTCCTACCGCTTGCATTGATGATTCACTTACTCCTTTATTTCTACGGAGTGTTTAATAGAAATCCTGTTATTGCAATTGTTTACGATACAATTTTCCTTATCGTAAACGTTATGCTTGGCACAGCAGTCTTTTGGGTTGGCGCTGTTAACACAGCTTTCATTTCAGCTATTTCGCCAGCTCTTTCACTTGAAAGACTTTGGACGAAACCAGTCGATAATATTGTTCATTTCGTAGTATTATTCTTTGTTGGATTATATTGCTTATATCTTTCAATTAAGCTTAACAACAAAAAGAAAAAAGGTTTAATAAAATAAACAATAAAGATAATGCTCGCTAAGGCGGGCATTATTTGAGTAAATAGAAAGGTATAAAATGACATCATTTGATTTAGACTTATTAAAATATGAAGTGCCAGAAAACTGGTATGAAAACGTATATCATGACAAAAAAGAATGTTGCAGTGCGGCACGCTCATTT
The DNA here is from genome assembly GCA_045599965.1 of Lachnospiraceae bacterium. Lineage (GTDB taxonomy): Bacteria > Bacillota > Clostridia > Lachnospirales > Lachnospiraceae > RGIG5612. The sequence continues at coordinate 10,711 of JAZRXA010000047.1, forward strand.
ACAGTTTTACATGAAGAAAAACCAAAAGAGTGTTGGCTTTTTATACATGGATATAGAGGCTATCCAGGAGAACTAGTTCGTCCGGCGTTAGATCTTTATGAGTTAGGATATGATATTTATGTGCCACGTCTTCCTGGTCACGGAACATGTCACGAAGACTTTGAAAAAACACACGGGAAAGATTGGATGACGCTTTCTAAAAATGCATTAGAAGACTTAAAAGGCAAATATGAAAAGGTTCATCTTTTAGGTCATTCAATGGGAACTTCCATCTGCGCGATTTTAGGCTGCGCTGATGAAAAAGCTGGAAAAATCGTGTACGCCTGCTTAAGCTTTGAAAACAAAGAGATGCCGCTACCGGCAAGATTGGTGCTAAGATTCTTATCTTTGTTTACTCCGAAGGTTCATTGCAAATGGCACGCTAGTAGTAAGTACCATCAACACTATGAAAACGCTCCATGTGACGAATTGTATTTAGGCAATGAATACTGGCAATATTATTTTACAAAGCAATTAATAGATTACTATAAGATAATGAAAGATGGATTAAAAACTGTCAGCGAAACTTTTCATGAGCATCTAGTAATCTTTCCTTCAAAGGATCATATTATTACTGAGCCTTCAGTAGAACTTATGAAGAAGGCAATAGGTGATAAAGCCAATGTCGTGAAAATTGAAAATGGAACACATTCAATTTTCTATGATAAAGATATAGAGGCAGAAGAAAAAGCCGTCCAGGCAATTCTAGATTTTGCAAAATAATAAAATAAAATCTCGCTTTATGCGAGATTTTTATTGTCATACTTTATTCTTTGTTTTTTTGAAGGTTAGGGACTAGACCATAAAGCCCGACACCGAAGATAACAATAACAGAACCAATTATCGCAAGAATACCCATTTTTTCTCCGCAAAGAATTGCTACTGGAATAGGGTTGAAAATTGGTTCTATACAAAGAAGCAAAGAAGCTTCGATTTTGTCTATCATTTTTATTCCAATGGAGAACAAAAGGTTTGCAAGAGCATATTGGAAAATTCCAAGTATTAAAACCCATATAATATTTGTTTTATCAAAGCTAAGTGGAGGACCTGCTAGTACTATAGGAAGGCAAACACAAAAACTAAGAGCATTACTTAGAATCAAACTGCCGGTGCCATCAACTTCCTTACCGTTCATCATAATTATTTGGCCTGCATAAGTTACACCTGAAAGCAAAGCTAAAATATTTCCCAGTACATGTGTCATATCAATTGAATCCAAGAAAGAAAGAACACATCCCCCGAAAACTAAAAGAGTTAAAATAACTTCAGAAGCTTTAGCTTTTCTTTTTTGAAAAATAATTGCATAGAGAAAAACAAATATTGGAGCAACATATTGCAATACGATTGCCGTTCCAGCTGTTGTAAGTTTAATTGATTGAACATAAAGAATACTAGTTATTGTAATAGATAAAGTTGCTAAAACGTTTGGCCGAGTTAATTTGATTTTTAAGATGTCATTAAGCTGAACTTTAGGGTCAGCTTTTTTCATAGAAACAATTCTAAATATGTAAAGCACGATTAAAGAAATGATAGCACGTGCACAAATAATAGCCGGAGTACTCCAAGTGATTGACTTAACGCAAACGCCAGTTAATCCCCAAAGGAGCGCAGTAATTATTATAATGATTCTTCCTTTTGATCTCGTGCTCATGCACCGTATTTTACCACACTTTTTATTAAATAGGCGTAGAATTTTATGCTTTAAGCGCATTGTATGTAATCTTGCAACTTAAGAAAAATAGTTAATTAATTATGATGAAAAATTTCGACAAACACAGATTGCCATATAAAAAATATTCTATGGAGGGAACTTTGATGTTAAAATTAAATTGTTGTATAAAAGCATTTGGAAGAAGGAGAAAAATCTCATGAAAAAAATAGATAATTTTATAAATGAATACCCGTTGTCAAAAACATTAAGATTTCAACTTAAACCAGTTGGAAAAACTGAAGAAAACTTTGAAAAGAAACTTTTACTAGAAAAGGACGAGAAAAGAGCAGAAGATTATGCAAAAGTAAAAATTTATTTAGACAGATATTATAGAAGATTTGTTGAAGAAACACTTTCAAAAATAGATTTAGAAGGTTTAGATGAGTATGCGAATCTTTATATGACAAATAATAGAAGTAAGGATGATGAAGATAAACTTAAAAAAATTGAAGATAATCTTAGAAAACAAATAGCAAAAGGATTTCAAGGAATAGAAGGTTTTTCAAATTTAACAAAGAAAGAAATAATAAGAGACATTTTACCCAATTTTTTAACGGATGAAGAAGAACTGAAAGAAGTGCAGGAGTTTTATAATTTCACAACATATTTTAAAGGTTTTTTTGATAATAGAAAAAACATATTTACAGAAGAAGAAAAAACCACAGGAGTTGCATATAGATGTATAAATGATAACTTGCCTAAATTCATGGATAATATAAAAAGTTTTATAATTATCAAAAATATTCTTTCGAAAGATTTGGATCAAGTATCAGATAATATGTTTGACATATATTCTCAAATATCTGATATATCTGCACTCGATGAGTTGTTTGACATACAACTATATAGTAGATTTCTTTCACAAACATCAATAGAAATATATAACAAGATAATAGGCGGCTATGTTTTTTCGGATGGGACAAAAATTCAGGGTATAAACGAAGTTGTAAATTTGTTTAATCAAAAAAATAAAACAAAATTACCACTTTTGAAACCACTTTTCAAACAAATTCTTAGTGAAAATGAGAGCATATCTTTTATCCCGGAGATGTTTAAATCTGATAATGAACTATTAAGTTCTTTGAATGAATTATATATTTCGGGTGAAGAAAGCATTTCAAAATCCTTAAAAGATATTAAGAAGATATTTTTAGATATGAACTCGTTCGACTTAAATGGAATTCACATTGTTTCAGGAACAGCAATAACGGATTTATCAAAAAACGTGTTTGGAGAATGGCACACAATTAGAGATGCTTGGAATAAAGAATATGATAAATTACATGTGAAAAAGAAAATTACTGAAGCTTATTATGACAAGCAGACAAAAGACTATAAAGCTGTAAAAAGTTTTAGTATAGAAAATATAGAAAAACTGACAGAATCTAAAGGGGACATAGTTTCTTATTATGCTAAGTCAGCAAATGAATTTTGCAAAATAATAGAAGAAAAATATGAAAAGGCAAAAGGATTATTAACAAGTGAATATAAGGAGAAAAAAAGACTTTCTAAAAATGATAATGCAATTGCATTAATTAAAGACTTTTTGGATAGTATAAAAAATCTAGAAAGACTCATTAAACCACTGACCGGAACGGGAAAAGAATTTTATAAGGATGAAACATTTTACGGGAAATTCCTTCCTGTTTTTGAAAACATTCAAAAAGTGGATAAGATATACGATAAAACAAGAAATTACTTAACACAAAAACCGTATTCAAAAGACAAAATAAAGCTTAATTTTGATAATCCACAATTATTAGCAGGATGGGATAAAAACAAAGAAACAGATTATAGATGTGTTTTGTTAAAAGACAAAACAAAATATTACCTCGGAATAATGGATAAAGGTAATAATAAGGTTTTTGAGGAGAACCATTTTAATGAAGAAAAAAATTATTATGAAAAAATGAAGTATAAGCTTTTACCAGATCCGAGTAAAATGTTACCAAAAGTATTTTTTGCTAAAAGAAATTTAGAATATTTTAATCCTTCTAACGAAATATTAGAAATAAGAAAAAAGGAATCTTATAAAAAAGGAGATACTTTTAATAAAAATGATCTTCATAAATTTATAGAATTTTATAAGAAATCAATTAGCATACATCCTGATTGGAAAGAATTTGGATTCAAGTTCTCAAATACAAAAGACTATGAAAATATTGGAGAATTTTTTAGGGAGGTTAGAAACCAAGGGTTTACATTGGATTTTGATAAGGTTTCAAAGGAATACGTTGATAAATTGGTTGAAGAAGGCAAGTTGTATTTATTCCAAATTTATAATAAAGATTTCTCGGAATATTCAAAAGGAACTCCAAACCTTCATACAATGTATTTTAAGATGCTGTTTGATGAACGTAATCTAGCTGATACTGTTTTTAAGTTGAATGGTGAAGCAGAAATGTTTTATCGAAAGGCAAGCATTGGAGAAACAGAAAAAATAATTCATGTAGCAAATGAAGCTATTAAAAATAAAAATCCACAAAATCCAAAAAAAGAAAGCAAATTTGGTTATGACATTATAAAAGATAAGAGATTTACAAAACGAAGTTTTATGCTGCATATTCCAATTACATTAAATTTTCATGCAAATGGTCAAGATTACATCAATGACAAGGTAAGAAAATGTATTCGTGAATGTGATAAGAATTATGTCATAGGAATTGATAGAGGTGAGCGAAACCTTTTGTATGTTTGTGTAGTTGATGAAACCGGAAAGATTGTTGAACAATTCTCACTAAATGAAATAATTAGCGAATATAATAACCAAAAACATATCGTAGATTATCATTTATTACTTGATGAAAAAGAAAAAGAACGTGATAAAGCACGACAAAATTGGACAGCAGTTGAAAATATTAAGGAATTAAAAGAAGGTTATTTGAGTCAAGTAATCCATAAAATATGTGAATTAGTGGAAAAATATGATGCAATAATTGCAATAGAAGATCTTAATGGAGGCTTTAAGAATAGCCGTAAAAAAGTTGAGAAGCAAGTTTATCAAAAATTTGAAAAACAGCTAATAGACAAATTGGATTTTATGGTTGATAAACAAAAGAACATAGATGAAAATGGAGGTTTGCTAAAAGCGTATCAGTTGGCGAATAATGGTCCAGGATATATTAACAAAGGAATACAAAATGGTTTTATATTCTATGTACCAGCGTGGCTAACTAGCAAAATTGATCCATCGACAGGATTCGTAAATTTGCTTAACCCAAAATATACGAATGTAAAAGAAGCCAAGGAATTTTTTGATAAATTTGAAAAGATAAGATTTAATTCAAATGAAAATATATTTGAATTTACATTTGATTATGATAATTTCCCAAAAGGGTTAACGGATTATCAAAAGAAATGGACAATCTGTTCCTATGGAGAAAGAATTAGAACATTCAGAAATGATAAAAAAAATAATGAATGGGATAACGAAATAATTGTTTTAACAGATAAATTCAAGGAACTATTTGATAAGTTTGATATTTCATGCAATGAAGACATGAAAGAAAATATTATATCAATGGAAAGTAAAGATTTTTTTGAAGAATTGATATGGTTGTTAAAACTTACTCTACAAATGAGAAACAGCATCACAGGCAACACGGAAGTGGATTATATTATTTCGCCTGTTAGAGGAAACGATGGTAAGTTTTATAATAGCAATGAATATAAGCAAAAAGAAGGTTCGAAATTACCAGACGATGCAGATGCAAACGGCGCATACAATATTGCAAGGAAGGCTCTTAGGATGATTGATATTATTAAGCAAAGTAGCGAAGAAGATTATGCTAGAGCCAAATTAACAGTGACAAATAAAGATTGGCTGAGGTATGCACAAAGTAATGACTGAAAACCCAATAAGTATTTCAAACCTAAATGATTTTATCTTTTGCCCAGCATCTATATATTTTCATATGTTGTATGGTGAAATAAATAATATACAAATGCAGTCAACATATCAAATAAATGGAAGCGCAACACATGAGACAATTGACAATCAAAAATACACAACATCCTCAAATGTTTTGCAAGGGATATCAGTTTTTTCAGAAAAATATGGACTAACTGGAAAAATAGATTTGTTTTATCAAGATAGTGGGATATTAGTAGAAAGAAAAAGACAAATAAAAACAATATTTTGGATTGAAAGAAATGGGTTATGATATAGGGACACCTAGTTCAAGGCTCACGCTAAGGCGATATAAAAATTTCTACTGTTGTAGATTTCTAAAAAATATTCATAACCTGGAAAGGGCTAAGGCGATATAAAAATTTCTACTGTTGTAGATAATAGCCGGAGCAAATCCTATTGCAAGGCTAAGGCGATATAAAAATTTCTACTGTTGTAGATTAAGTATATGACTTTGTGGATTGCCGAGGCTAAGGCAATATAAAAATTTCTACTGTTGTAGATAAATCGCAGGGTCTGAAGATAGGCAACGGCTAAGGCGATATAAAAATTTCTACTGTTGTAGATTGTGTAATTAACTAATGGTGAATTACTCGGCTAAGGCAATATAAAAATTTCTACTGTTGTAGATTTCTTGAGGTGTTAAATTCATTTTAATGGCTAAGGCGATATAAAAATTTCTACTGTTGTAGATTATCACGAGATGAATTTGATGCCTTAGGCTAAGGCAATATAAAAATTTCTATTGTTATAGATATTTCTTGTATTACATCATGTTTTTAGCGTTAAGAAGATAGAAAGATAAAAAGATAAAAAGCAATGATTGTTTGTTGTTAAAATAAGCATTGCTTTTTTTAAAAGTTGATAATATAATTTTGGTAAGAAAGTAGGAAAGTTGGAAAAGCGAGGGAGATATTATGATTGCAGAATTGAGACAAAAATCACAAATAACAATACCGAAAGAGATAATTACAAAATTATCTTTGTCAGCTGGTGATAAATTAGAAATATTTGAAAAGGATGGAACAATTTGTTTGATGCCAGTAGTTGTATACCCAAAGTCATACGTTGACGAACTAAAAGCTGAAATTAAAAATGTAAAAGATAAATTGAATTCTGGTGACCAGCAGATATTTGATAATGTTGAAGATCTTTTTATGGCACTCGAGGAGGATTGATGTCTTATAAGATTGTTCTTACAGATAAATTCAAAAAGAATTACAAAAAGCTAGATTCTAATGTCAAGAAACAACTTAATAAGAAAATTGAAATAATGCAAGTCAATCCAATGCATCCGTCACTTAGGACAAAATGAATCCAAGGAACAAATGATTTGTTTGAATTTAGTGTAAATATGGATGTAAGAGTAATATGGCATTATGCTGGCGAGCAACTTATATTATTGTTGGATATCGGACATCATGATATTTTAAATAGAAAATAAAAATATTTTTCAGAGGACGAAACATGAGCATCGAAAAAGCAAAGGCATATATAAAAGAAGTTGGATATGAAGATAGGGTAATGGAGTTTGAGGTTTCTAGTGCAACGGTGGATCTTGCTGCTAAAGCTGCGAATGTAGAGCCAGGCCAGATAGCCAAGTCTCTTACTTTTAAGGTAGACGAAAAACCTGTTATGATTTTATGCGCTGGCGATACTAAAATAGATAACTCTAAATATAAAGGAAAGTTTAGTTGTAAAGCAAAGATGCTTACGCCAGATGAGGTAGATAGTTTTATTGGACATTCTATTGGCGGTGTTTGTCCGTTTGGAATAAATGATGGGGTAGATGTATATTTGGACGAATCGCTAAAGCGATTTGAGTATATTTATCCTGCTTGCGGTAATAGCCAAAGCGCAGTAAAACTCACCCCTGATGAGTTAGGCCAAATAGCAAATTCTAAAGAGTGGGTTGATGTTTGTAAGCTAAGAGAAGAGCAGTAAAAAATAATTTAAAATAAGTACATGTTTTGGCTTCGATTTGAGGGTAAATCGAGGCCAAAATTTTTTTAAACTTTTTTAAAAAAAGTTTAAAAAAGTAATTGACAAAGCAAATCAGTAATGCTATTATATTCAAGCTGTCCCCTAAAAAACGGGGACAGCATAAATTCTAAAAAAGCTTGATTTTTCAAGGAATTTTGGAAGGCAACTTGATAATTGAATAGTATAAACCATCCCTGAAATTTCTAAAAAATTTCAAAATGCGAATCGTTAGAAATAACGAGCAAAAAACGGATAAAAAAAGCCAAGTTAATCTTGGCCAGAAAACTTAGTAATTGATTTTCCTATAAGGAAAAGAAATAAACATTAATACGAGAGTTTGATCCTGGCTCAGGATGAACGCTGGCGGCGTGCTTAATACATGCAAGTCGAACGAAGCGCTTACGACAGATCCCTTCGGGGTGAAGATGTTTGTGACTTAGTGGCGGACGGGTGAGTAACGCGTGGGTAACCTGCCTTATACAGGGGAATAACAGTTGGAAACGACTGCTAATACCGCATAAGCGCACAGTATCGCATGATACAGTGTGAAAAGATTTATCGGTATAAGATGGACCCGCGTCTGATTAGCTAGTTGGTGAGGTAACGGCCCACCAAGGCGACGATCAGTAGCCGACTTGAGAGAGTGATCGGCCACATTGGGACTGAGACACGGCCCAGAC
>JAZRXA010000048.1:0-7631 GCA_045599965.1 Lachnospiraceae bacterium
TATATATTTTTTAAGTAAATCCATTAAATTAATTCATTATGAAAACATGTTAGAAAAATATGGAAACTAAAAACCTTGATTTTTCAAGGTTTTTAAACTTTTGTAAAATACATCAATTTTTTTTACAACGCTTATTGGGTACCAATGACCCCTTTTTCGGTAAAAATATTATTTTAAAATTCATAAACTAAGGTGGCGCTTGAAAGAACATGTACTGTCATTCAAAGTCCGCCGCCGTAAGTAGCGAAGGTGCGGCGCGGGCCCTACTTAGCCCAAGCGCCGTCAGCTTCGCGAGCAACCACCTCGGATATACAAAAAGACAAATAACCATACAACTTAGCTGGTTTGATGGTGTGACTTATGGTTTTTGCTCAAAAAAGTGCTAATTTTTGGCATTATTTTAAATTTTAAACCATACAACAAAGCCAATATAAGATAGGTTGTACGGATAAACACCATAAGTCATCATATGTTTTTCAAGGAGTTGTATGGTTTTTTGTGTAAACAGAACTTCAAAAGTTATTTTCATATATGGAGCCGGTGGCTACACCGGCGAAGCGGCGCCGAAAGGCGAGGCAATGGGAGATAGTAGTAGAGGTTGTGGGTTTGGGGATTATCTTTGATCATCCCCAAACCCACAACCAAAAAACATCTACAAACTTGCAATTTGTAGGGTTCTTTATTTGTTAACTATATACTTGTCAAGGCCTTTTATTCATGCTAAAATATTTTTTCGTGATAATATTCCTTGCTCACTTTTTAAGAAGTGGGCCAGAGACCAAAAGGAGGTGCGAGACATGAGCAAATATGAATTAGCAGTTGTTGTAAGTGCTAAACTCGAAGATGAAGAAAGAGCTGCTTTAATCGAAAAAGTTAAAGATCTTATCGCTAGATTTGGTGGTAACGTAACTAAAGTAGATGAATGGGGCAAAAAGAAACTTGCTTATGAAATTCAAAAGATGAACGAGGCATTTTACTACTTTGTTTACTTCGAGTCAGAGAATACTGATTGTCCAAATGAGATGGAAGCTCAGATGAGAATCATGGACAACGTTCTCAGATATTTAGTTGTCAAAGAAGACGAAGAGTAAATATCTAATGGCACTGAACACTCGTACAAAAAGGAGTTAATATGAATAAAGTATTACTTATGGGACGATTAACAAGAGATCCCGAACTAAGATATTCACAAAACGAAAATTCTACAGCAGTTGCCAGATTTACTATTGCAGTAGATCGTAGATACAAAAAGGATGAGCAGCAAAGTGCTGATTTTATTGGATGCGTAGCTTTCGGAAAAACAGCTGAGTTCTTTGAGAAATATATTAAACAAGGAACTAAGGTTTGCGTTGAAGGCAGAATTCAAACTAACAACTACACTAACAAAGATGGCCAAAAGGTTTATACTACTGATGTTGTAGTTGAAAATGTTGAGTTTGCAGAAAGCAAATCACACAGCGCTAATGCACAAAGTGCTAATACACAAAGTGCACCAGCCGCTAACTACAACCAAGCTCCAGCACAGTCAAATCCTATGCCACAGCCAGCTCCTAGTGAAGCAGTAGGCGAAGGCTTTATGAATATTGCTGATGGATTAGAAGACGAGGGTTTGCCATTTAATTAAACTTTAGTGGCGAGAGGTCGCCGAAATTAGGAGGAAATAATTATGGCATTTAACAAAGAAGATAGAGGAGATGCTCCAAGAAGAAAACCTAATATGCACAGAAGAAAAAAAGTTTGTGCGTTCTGTGGAGAAAAAGCTCCTAAGGTAGATTACAAAGATGTTAACACATTAAAGAAATATGTTTCTGAAAGAGGAAAAATCCTTCCTAGAAGAATTACTGGAACATGTGCTAAGCATCAAAGAGCTATCACAACAGCAGTTAAGAGAGCAAGACACATTGCATTAATGCCTTACACTGTTGACTAAATCTTAACTTTAACAAAGAGCAACTCCATACTCGGAGTTGCTCTTTTTACTTTATGCTCGTTAATTAATTATATGAGAGGTGAAACAATGAATAGCAAAGTCGCATTAATTCCATGTGATAATTATGATGAGGAAAAAGTTTACCAGGCGGTTCAAAAGGGTTTTGAACTTTTAGGTGGACTTGGTCAGTATGTAAAAAAGGATGACAAGGTTTTAGTAAAAGCGAACCTTTTGGTTAGTATATCTCCGGACAAGGCAGCAACTACTCACCCATCTGTTTTTGGCGCAGTTTTAAGAAGTCTTAAGGAGTATGGATGCGATGATATTAAATATGGCGATTCACCAGGTAGTCCGCTCGCAAAATTAGAGGATACAGTAAAAAATTGTGGCCTTTATGACCAAGCAGAACGTTACGGTGCAAAGCTAGGTGCATTCACATCGTCGCATGCACATAAGTTCCCTGAGGGAAAAGTTGCAAAAAACTTTATGCTGGTAGATGCGGTGGATGAGGCAGATACGATTTTTGAAGTCTGCAAAATGAAGACACATGCGCTTGAAAATATTACTGGTGCAGTTAAAAACCAATATGGATTTATTCATGGCGCGCACAAGACTAAGGGACATGCTCAATATCCTGACAGCAAAAAGTTTGCCGATATGCTAGCAGACCTTAATAAATGCGTGGGCGTTAAGTTTCATGTTATGGATGCAGTTGTAGCTATGGAAGGAAACGGACCGGCTTCGGGTACACCTACAAATATGAATATGATTTTAATGTCAGAGGACCCGGTTGCCTTAGATAGCGTTTTTGCAAAACTAGTTTACCTAGATCCGGCATATGTTCCAACATGCATAAGTGGAGCGAAAATTGGGCTTGGAACGATGAACACAGCCGAAATTGAGGTGCTTACACCGGAAGGAACTTTAAGTGTAAGAGAAGCTGTTAATAAGTTCGGCAACTATAAATTCGATGTTAAAAGGGAAAACCCAATCATTTGGGCTATTCCTTTCCTTACAAAAATATTTAAGAGCAAGAAAGATAGGCCAGTTGTTGACCTTGATAAATGCGTTGCATGTGGCGTATGCCAAGAAGCTTGTCCAGTAGAGGCGGTTAAGTCGGGAAATTCGCAAAAAGCGACTTATGACTACGATAAATGTATAAGATGCTATTGCTGCCAGGAAATGTGCCCGGCAAAAGCTATTACAAAGAAATAAAATAGCGAAAAAACCTGAAAATTATTGATTTTTTATTCGCATAACAAAATGATAAAGAATCTTCCTTTCTTGGCCTGGTTGTAGTATAATCGAAGGACACTCTCTAAAAATGAGAGCACTTTTGGTGTGCAAAATGGAAAGACATAATAAACTAAAAATTGGATATTTAATTAAGGGATATTTCGCATTTCCGGTAGCGACATCAGCGTTGCTTTTAGTACTCGGAATTGTGTTTACATTTATTTCAACTCCTGTTGGAATTGTAACCTTGGTTGTATTTGCTGTTTATACTGCTTTTACAGTTTTATTTGTGGTTGTAAACACAAGAAGACTAAAAGAAGGTCTTATTAAGTTTGCAAGATCTTATGAAAATGTTGAAAGAGAAATGATAGCAGATTTCCCATTGCCATACGCCGTTACCGATGTAAAAGGCGATATTCTGCTTTGCAATGCAAACTTCTCAAGGTTTTATTCACCAGATGAGGGCGAATTAAATATATGCGATTTGTTCCATGAAATAACACCAGAAATCCTTGATTTTGAAGGCAAATTTACGGATGTTTCAATTTTATATGATACAAGAAACTACCGTGTAAATATTAGAAAAATTAAAATTGATAGACGAATAATTGACAAAAAAATTGCGATGCCACCTAGAAGTGACTTGAATATTTATGCAATTTATCTTTTTGATGAGACTGAAATTATTAACACAATTCGTCAAACTAAAGAAGAAGAGATGGTTGTTGCGTCTATTTACGTTGATAACTATGAAGAGACTGTTGAACAAGCAACAGATGTTAAGAAATCTTTAGTTATTGCTATGCTCGATCGCGAAATTAATAAATATTTCCAAGACATCGGTGGCATAGTAAGAAAGATGGAAAAAGACAGATATTTTGTTGTATTTAAGCATAAATATCTTGGAAAGTTCCAACGTGATAAATTTGAAATTTTAGATAACATTAAGAAAATCGATACTGGCACGGATATCTCTGCAACTTTAAGTATTGGTATTGGTGTTGGAAATGATTATCTACAAAATTCTGAGAATGCCCGTCTTGCACTTGAGCTTGCCTTAGGACGTGGTGGTGACCAAGCTGTTATTAGAGATGATGAACGAATCTACTACTATGGCGGCAAGACAAAGCAAGCCGAAAAGAATACAAAAGTAAAAGCAAGAGTTAAAGCAACAGCTCTTAAGGAAATTTTAGGAAGCGTTGATAGGGTTGTTATCATGAGCCATAAGGTTTGTGACATCGACGGATTTGGCGCAGCTATGGGAATTTATAGAGCTGCAAAGACACTTGGAAAAAGTGCATATATTGTACTTAATGATATGAATAATTCAGTAAAGCCTATCTTAGATTCATTTAGAAAAGATGAGGATTATAAGCAGGCCTTTATTAGAAATACAGATGCAGAAGATTACGTTGATGAAAACACAGCACTTGTTATTGTTGACGTTAATAGCGCTGAGAGATTTGAATGCCCAGACCTTATAGAGCTTACTAGAACAGTTGTATTGATTGACCATCACAGACAAGGGCTTGACCACCTTGAAAAAGTTTCACTTTTATACCAAGAGCCTTCTGCAAGTTCAGCATCAGAAATGGTTACAGAACTTCTTAGATATATTTCTGGTGGAATTAAGCTTAAGAAGATTGAAGCTGAAGCTTTATTCGCAGGCATGTTAATTGATACTGATTATTTCTCGAAGAATACTGGCGTTAGAACTTTTGAGGCAGCAGCATATCTAAAGAAATATGGAATCGATATTTCAAAGATAAGATCATTCTTTAATGATTCATACGCCGAAATGATTGCAAAAGCTAGTGCAATGAGAACAACTAAGATGTTCGGTGGACAATATGCAATCGCTGTTTGCAAAGAAGATGGCCTTGATAATCCTTCAATCGTTGCAGCGCAGGTTGCAAACGATTTGCTTAAAGTTAATGAAGTTAAAGCTAGTTTCGTTTTAATAGATATAGACGGAGTTATTTACATAAGTGCTCGTTCAGAAAATGATGTTAACGTCCAACTCGTTATGGAACGTATGGGTGGCGGCGGACACATGAATATCGCTGGAGCACAAATTAAAGATAGTACACTTGCTGAGACAAGAAAGAATTTAATTCTTACAATTAAAAATATGGTTGAAGAGGGAATTCTATAATGAAAGTAATTTTACTTGAAGATGTTAAATCACTTGGGAAAAAGGGCGAAATCGTAGAGGTTAGCGATGGCTATGCTAGAAACTTTATCTTACCTAAAAAGAAAGGTGTAGAAGCTAGTGCTGCAAACCTTAATACATTAAAACTTCAAAAAGCTAATGACGAAAAAGTTGCTAAGGAAAATTTAGATGCAGCCAAGGCTTTAGCAACGAAGGTTGAAGATGGAGCCGTTACAATAAAAATAAAAGTTGGTGAAGGCGGTAAACTTTTTGGCGCAATTGCAACAAAAGAAATTGCCGCAGCATGTAAAGAACAAAAAGGAATCGAAATCGATAAAAAGAAAATCGTTCTCGATGATCCGATTAAAGAAATTGGAACACATAATGTTAAGGTTAAGCTTCACAAAGATGTGCAAGCTTCGCTTGCAGTTAATGTAGTAGAGGGATAAAAATGGATGATAATGTTCTCCTCAAAAAAATAATGCCACACAATCTTGAAGCAGAACGCTCTGTTTTAGGTGCTATGCTTATGGACAAGGAAGCCGTTACTAACGCAGTTGAAATGCTCAGTCCTGAGGATTTTTACGCAAAGCAAAATGGCGTTGTTTTTGAGGCAATGATGCAACTTAATGCGGTTGGCAGACCTATTGACGCGGTTACTCTTGTTGAAAAACTTAAAGAGAATGAAGCCCCTGAAGAGATGCAAAGTACTGAGTTTATTAAAGAAATCTTAAACAGTGTTCCAACTTCAGCAAACATTAAACATTATGCTCAAATCGTATACGAGAAGGCTACGCTTCGTCGCCTTATAAAGATTACTGAAAATATTTCCGAGACATGTTACCAAGGACATGACGAGTTAGAAAATATTTTAGAGACGACTGAGAAAAATATTTTCAATTTAATTCAATCTAGAAATACAAAAGAGTATGAACCTATTAACCAAATAGTTATTAACGCTCTTAAGAAAATACAACTCGCATCACAAACGAAGGGTAATGTTACAGGTCTTTCTACGGGCTTTGCAGACTTAGACTTTAAGACTGCAGGTATGCAACCTTCTGACTTTATCTTGATTGCGGCTAGACCTTCTATGGGAAAAACTGCTTTTGCTCTTTCTATCCTAGATCATGTTGTGTTCCGCAAGAACCAATCAGCTGTTATATTCTCACTCGAAATGTCTAAGGAACAACTCGTTAACAGATTGTTCGCTATGGAGTCGAGAATTGATGCGCAAAATATTAGAACTGGTCAACTTTCTGACAAAGACTGGGATAATCTTATTGAATCTTCTGAGGTTATCGGAAATTCAAAATTAATTATTGATGATACTTCTGCAATCACTGTTGCAGATATGCGTTCTAAATGTCGCAAATACAAAATGGAACATGATATTCAACTCGTCATTGTCGACTACATTCAGTTAATGAACAGTGGTAGAAGAATAGACAATCGTGTACAAGAGTTGTCCGAAATTTCTCGTGCACTAAAAGGTCTTGCGCGTGAACTTAATGTTCCGGTTATCGCTCTTTCACAGCTTAGCCGTGCGGTTGAAAGCAGACCTGATCATAGACCTATGCTTTCAGATATCCGCGAATCTGGTGCAATTGAGCAGGATGCCGATGTTGTAATGTTCCTTTACCGCGATGACTATTACAATCCGGAAACAGTTGATAGGAACGTTGCCGAAGTAATCATCGCTAAGCAACGTAACGGCCCTACTGGCACCGTTAAACTTACATGGCAACCTAAGTACACTCGTTTCGTCAACATGCTTAAGAACGAAAACGCCGTACCAGTGCCGGACACATTTGAATAAACTTAAAGCCGAGACGAAAGTCTCGGCTTTTTTTATGCTCGTGTTCATTGCCTTCCTAACCTCAAACTACTCTATAAATTAAGAATTTGTAGGTCTCTTTTATATGTTCGCGTCCCTTACAAATTCGTTCCAGTTTATTTTTTGCCGTAAAATGTATACTTTTGTACCCCTGAAATTCCGAATCAAAAAACGGATTAATAGAAAGTTTTAAAATTGTTCAAAATAGTCAACAATAAAACAAAACTTGTTGAAAAAAAGCAATAAAAGTTACATTAAAATAATAAAAAATTTTTGAAGTGGTACAAAACTAGTAATTTTACGGCAAAAAAATTTTTTTAATTAAAATTAGTGTAATGGAACGCGAAGCTAGCGGTGCCAGCGCTAAAGATGGGCGCGCACCTTGCTTCGCTATTTACGGCAGCTGACTTTCGTTCGCCTGCTGCCTACCTTGATGAAAAATACATGCCAATAGGGTTATCTATTAAAAAAGGTAT
>JAZRXA010000049.1:0-22432 GCA_045599965.1 Lachnospiraceae bacterium
TGTCTTAAAAGTACAAAACGTTGCGAAAAGAAAAACAGGTGCCTTCATAGACTCCTGTTTTTTTATTCATAATAAAAATAGATTAATTAAGCAGCTTTTGCATTAATAACTTTTCTTAGAAGTGGAATTAAAACACCGCCAACGCAGTTACCCAGAGAAATAACAACAATGCAAAGAAGTGATTTCCATGTAATTAATCCTGACATCCAAAAATAGAACATATCAGCAACGCAGTGCTCTGTGCCACAAAGAATAAATCCTACAACACCAAAGATAAGCGCTAAATATTTGCCAACTTGATGTTCGATATTTTTGAATCCATCAACAGCGATGAAAATAAAAATATTACAAACAACACCAAGTAAGAAAAGACTTAAAAGGCTGTCATTTAATTTAGTTGTGCACATAGAAATTGCTTTTTCTTGAATAGTAACATTTCTTGTAAGTGAAACGATTAATGCGATAAAACCAGTACCAACTAAGTTTCCAAGCCAAATAATCGGAGTCATAAGTGCATAGTTTTTATCGTTTTCAAATACATAACAGAATTTTCCAGTAAAAAGATGGAAGCCAAAAGTACAGATTGTAAAAAGACCAACTGTAAAGAAAATAGCTCCAACAACTTTACTTTCAACTGAAAGGAAAATTACACCGCCTAAAGCAATGCAAATACCCGCAATAATTGCAGAAATAAAAATCTTAAATGTTTTCATGTTTCTCGTCCTTTGTTATTAAAATTTATTCAACCGAGATGATGTAATAGTACACTGGTTGTCCACCATATGTAACTTCAATATCAAGCTCGTCAAATTCTTCTTCAATTAGGTCAGATAACTCATTAGCATCATCTTCATTTGCATCCGACCCATAGTAAATAGTTATAAGTTCACTATCTTCGTCAACCATATTTCTTACAGTTTCTAAAACAGTGTTCTTAATATCTGTTCCAACTGCTTTCATATGACCATCTCCAATGCCCATATAGTCGCCATTATGAATTTTCATTCCGTCTATTTCAGTATCTCTAACAGCATATGTAATTTCAGCAGTTTTAATTTCTCTTGCTGCATCAGCCATATGTGTAGCATTTTCATCAATTGATAATGCAGGTGCAAAATTAATAACAGCAGCAATACCTTGAGTAACTGTTTTTGTAGGAACAACTATTACTCTTTTATCTTCACAAAGGAAACTAGCTTGTTGTGCTGCCATAATTATGTTTCCGTTATTTGGAAGAACAAAAACGTTTTCAGCATTAACTTTGTTGATAGCGGCTGCTATATCATCAGCACTAGGATTCATAGTTTGACCGCCTTCAATTACTTCATCAACACTCATGCCCTTAAAGATTTTAGCAAGTCCATCTCCAGCACAAACTGATACAAATCCCCATTCTTTTTTAGGAACATTGCTAGCTATAGGAGCTGCGCTATTTTCTTCTTTGAACAATTTTTCATTATGTTCTTCGCGCATGTTGTCAATTTTAAGGTTTGTAAGTGATCCATAGGTTAAAGCTTTTTCTATCGCGTTTCCGGGATGATTTGTGTGAACATGAACTTTAACAATATCATCCATATTAACGCAAACAATCGAATCACCTATGCTAGTTAAGAAATCTTTGAATTCTAACTCGTCTTTTTCTGTAAAATCTTTTTCAAGATCAATTATAAATTCGGTACAATAACCAAATTTTATATCGGCTGTAGAAATATCAGATGTATCAATTTTTCTTGATGAAGTTTGATTTTCAGATCCTACTTCAAATTCAAATTCAATCTTTTCTCCTATAAAAGCATTATAAGCACCTTTTAAGAATTCAACTAAGCCTTGTCCACCAGAATCAACAACGCCTGCTTCTTTTAATACTGGAAGCATTTCTGGAGTTTTACTTAGCATGAACTCAGCATATTTAATAATTTCATTAAAATAATCTGCTAAAGAAAGTTCGCTATCTGAAAGCTCAATAGCCTTAGTACTAGCTGCTTTTGCAACTGTAAGAATTGTACCTTCTTTAGGTTTCATAACTGCTTTATAAGCTGTGGCAACAGCTTTATCCATGGCTGTAGATACAACCTTCTTATCAATTCTTTTTACACCTTCTAATTCTTTAGCAAAGCCTCTGCAAAGTTGACTCATAATAACGCCTGAGTTACCTCTTGCTCCTCTTAAAGTACCTTGCGCAATTTTCTTTCCAACTTCCTCGATGCTAACATTATCATCAAGTGCACTAACATCTTTAACAGCATTCATAACTGTTAAAGTCATATTAGTACCAGTATCTCCATCAGGTACAGGAAATACGTTTAATTCATTTATCCAATCTTTCTTTGCATTAAGGTTATTAGCGCCTGCCATAAACATCAATTTAAGTGTTTTGGCATCAATATAGTTTTCCATAAAAATACCTTTCTTAATCGATTACCCTAACACCTTCAACAACGATGTTTATTTTATTTATCTTAAATCCAGTTGAACTTTCAACTTGATATTTAACTGCATCAACTAAATTTTCTGTTACAGTTGCAATTTGAACACCATAAGCAACGATAATATGTAAATCAATAGTAATTTCATTATCCTCAACTAATACTTTTACGCCATTAGTTATACTATTTCTAGTAAGCAACTTAACAATTCCATCACTTTTACTAAGCGCAGCCATACCAACAACGCCAAAGCACTCAATTGCAGTAAGTCCAGCAATCTTAGCAATGACATTATTATCAATCTCAACTGAGCCTAGCTTAGTTAAATAACCAGCTTTCATAAAAGCCTCCTTTTTTTACGCCGTATTTTTATGATTATAAACTATATGAGATAAAAATCAAATATATTAAATATTTTTCTTGCAAAAGCCTTAGCAATTTGATAAAATACCTATCGTGTCGTGTGCACGACTATTCTATAAGGAGGTGCAAAAATATGGCAAAATGTGATATTTGTGGTAAAGGTGTTCACTTTGGAAATGCTGTTAGCCATTCACACAGAAGATCAAATAAAATTTGGAAAGCAAACATTAAATCTGTTAAAGTTAAAACAGCTGGTGGCGCTAAAACAATGCATGTTTGTACTTCCTGTTTAAGATCTGGAAAAGTAGAAAGAGCTTAATGCTTAACTTAAAAGAACCGAAAGGTTCTTTTTTTATTTTAAATTATATACACTTCTATTAAAAACTATAATAATGTTATATAATAAAGAAAAAATTAAAGAGGTGATATTATGCCATTAGTAAACACAAAAGAAATGTTTGAAAAAGCCTATAACGGTGGATATGCCGTAGGTGCTTTCAATGTAAACAATATGGAAATTGTACAAGGTATTACAGAAGCAGCCAAAGAGCTTAGTGCCCCACTTATTTTACAAGTATCTAAAGGCGCAAGAGCTTATGCGAACCATACATATCTTATGAAACTTGTTGAAGCTGCAGTTATTGAAACAGGACTTCCAATAGCACTTCACTTAGATCATGGAGATAGCTTTGATCTTTGTAAAAGCTGTATAGATGGTGGATTTACATCAGTAATGATAGATAAGTCTTCTCTTTCATTAGCTGAAAACATTGAAGAAACAAAAAAGGTTGTCGAATATGCACATGAAAGAGGCGTTGTTGTAGAAGGCGAATTAGGTACATTAGCTGGAATTGAAGATGAAGTTAATGTTAGCGCTGAAGATTGCTCATACACACACCCAGATGATGTGCAAGAATTTATTGAAAAAACAGGCTGTGACTCTTTAGCAATTGCAATAGGTACAAGCCACGGAGCTTATAAATTTAAGCCTGGAACAAAACCACAACTACGTTTTGATATTTTAGAAGAAGTTCAAAGAAGACTTCCAGGTTTCCCTATTGTTCTTCATGGTTCTAGTTCAGTGCCACAAGAATTTGTTTCAAAAATAAATCAATATGGCGGAAATATGCCAGGCGCAATAGGCGTACCAGAAGATCAATTAAGACAAGCCGCTAGTATGTCAGTATGTAAAATCAATATTGATTCAGACCTAAGACTAGCTATGACAGCGACAGTTAGAGAATATTTTGCAAATAACCCGGCAGACTTTGACCCACGCCAGTACTTAAAGCCAGCTAGAAATGCAATAAAAGAAATGGTAATGCACAAAATGATAAATGTACTAGGCTGCAACGGAAAAGCCTAATAAATAATACCGAGCGCGAGCGAGGTTCAAAGTAATTGTTAATTCCGAGCGCGAGCAGGAAGGCACCATGCGAGCAGGAGGACCCCTATTAGGGGAGTACCTGCGAAGTATGGGAGATGTCCTGCGAGAGCGAGGTTCAAAATATTAATATAGGAGAATAACATGGCAGAAAAGTTAGTAGGAAGTTGTATATTTGGGCAATCAGGAGGCCCGTCATCAGTAATAAATTCCAGTGCATACGGCGTAATAAGAACAGCGCTAGATAGCGAATGCATCACAAACGTATATGGAGCTGAATATGGAATTCTAGGCGTAATAAATGAACGATTATTTGATATGTCAAAAGAAGACCAACAAGAATTAGAGTTATTAACAAATACTCCATCCTCTGCACTAGGATCATGTAGATATAAAATGGCAGACCCAGATGAAGATGATACAGACTATAAAAAAATATTAGAAGTATTCAAAAAATATAATGTTCGATACTTTTTCTATAACGGTGGAAACGATTCAATGGATACATGTAACAAAATCTATCGTTACATGAAAAAAGTTAATTACGATATTAGAGTTATCGGCGTGCCAAAAACAATAGATAATGACCTTGCAGGAACAGACCATTGCCCTGGCTATGGTAGCGCCGCAAAATATATTGCTACTTCATGTATGGAAGTTTGTAAAGATAATGAAGTCTATTCAACAGATAATATTACAATTATGGAAATAATGGGCCGTCATGCAGGATGGCTTACAGCAGCATCAGCATTAGCAACATTCAAAGGCGCTGGCCCAGACCTAATATATTTACCAGAAACAAACTTCTCTTTCGACCAATTTATGGATGATATCCAAAGAGTACATGAAGAAAAAGGTGATGTTTTTGTATGTGTTTCAGAAGGAATTCATTACGAAAACTTAAATTATGTTTCTGAAGCAAAAATTTCTCAAACAGATGGCTTTGGTCATACACAATTAGGTGGTGTTGCTAATTATTTAGCTGATTTAGTTAAAGGCCGTACAGGTGTAAAAACTAGAGCTATCGAACTTAGCTTGCTTCAAAGAAGTGCTGCTCACTTAGCATCACAAACAGATATAGATGAAGCTATTGCCGCTGGTAAATTTGCTGTTGAGCAAGCTATTGCTGGTAAAAGTGGCAAAATGGTAGCTTTTGAACGTGATGAAAATGCAAAAGAATATAAGATGAAGAATATATTAATTCCTCTTGATTCAGTTGCAAATGTTGAGAAAGTAGTACCTAGAGAATGGATTAATAAAGAAGGCAATTTTGTAAATAGAGACTTTATAAAATATGCTCTGCCTCTAATATCTGGTCAACCAATTAGATATTATGAGGATTCACTACCTAGATTTGCAAAACTTAAAAAAGTTTTAGCTGGTAAAAAGAAAGAAAAAAGGGACTAATTAGTCCCTTTTATTTTTTATAAAATTTCATCTATATTTGGATAATCGTTTTCTAACTTAATTCTATTACTCTTTTTTGATCTTTGCTTTTCCTTAGGAGTCTCATTAAGTTTATCAGTAAGCTTATTAATTAAATCAGGAATAAGATCAATTAATTTGTTAATTGAATCTTTATCTTTAATATTAACAACCTTACTTGTTCCATTTTGGATAATTAAAACAGCAGAAGGAGTAAGCTTTGCGCCAGCGCCTGTAGCTCCGTTATTATTACCATTCTTCTCTTTGTTAAAAGAACCAGCTGCAACGCCAAATGAAACATCAGCCATAGGAAAAACAATAATGTCTTTATATTGCATAGGTTCGCCAACAATAGTTTTAGCTGATACGAAATTTTCTAGGTTCGTCATTATAGTTGAAACAGTTTTATCAACGTTATCTGCCATTAGAATATCCTCCTTACAGATTCGACCATTCTTTTATAATCCTTGTTTAAGATAAGTCGTAAATAAGATATTAACATATATCCTACAAAAAGTCTTCCATAAATTTTTAAATCTAAAATCACGCCATTATCTTCAAAATCTGGTGTAACAAGCAATTTACCTTTTTGAGACTGCTCCGCCCAGCTTGCAAACAAGCCATAAACTAATGCAGTTTTAGCCGGATCGTTTAATCCAAAATTAATATTTCCCACAATTTTTCTTGGAAAAATATGTCTAAAGCATTTAATAATTAATTCTTTAATATTTTTTATAGTATTCTTTGTATAGTCTTTAGAAAGAAAATCTTTTATTTCTTTAACCTTTTGGAAAAACTTTTTAATTTTATTTAATAATTTAATTAGTCTTTCCTTAAAAGATATTCTTTTTTTCTTCTTTTTTCTTGTGCTTTTTTTATTTGTTGTAGCAATTTCGCTTTTAATAGGTTTGCCCTGCTTTTTATTTACTGATTTATTATTAGGTGTATTAGCTTTCTTTATATTATCTTTTTCCTTATCATGTTCCGACAAATTTAATTTGATACCGAAAATCTTCAAAAAATAATCAAATTCACCTTCAATATAAGAAAGCTTAAAATAAGCTACTCCAAATAACCATTTAACACTTGATACAAGGTTAGTATTTACATTATGCCCTTTTGCAATAATTTTATATCTTAGCGGTATCAATAAAACCATAAGCGCAATAACTAATGCAAGCGCTATGATGCATAAAAGAACAATCCCGATAATTTTTAATACATTAAGAAAAATCATCTAAAATAGCTCCTTGCATCATAAGTATTGGTTTCATTGTATACATCTTCAATAATTTGTCTTATTAAATCAAAAGCCTCGTCTTTTGTAAAAGCAATTCCAATATATTTTTTATTGTAATTTTCTTTATTAAAAAGCATATACGAAGGAATGATATCAAATAAATCATTATTATTTTCTGCAAGACAAATTAAATAGACTCCTAATACGAGCTTATGTCTTTTTAATTTTGAAATTATTTTTGATTTATTATTTTTGACAGCCTCACCTAAATATAACTTTTTATGGAATTTCATAAATTACATTAAATGAAGCTTTTTAGCAACTTTAATAATTTTTGTGCCACCAGGAATCATATAAAGTTCTTCAATGCTTACAACCTTTAATAATAAAAGTAAGAATGCGTAAACAATAGCGCTAATTACAATAGTGAGTAAAACTGATACTGCGTAACTTGAAAAGAGGCTGTAAAATCCAAGATTGACAAGCATAGATACAACACCCATCATAATTGCGCAAAGACCTGGTAAAATAAACGTCTTAACAATTTCTTGCTTAAATCCTAAATATTTCTTTAATGCTAATCCATTAAGTATACAAATAGTAAGCGAGAATATAATATCACCAATAATTAAAGTGAAAATATTTAAATCAAATAAATATAAAAGTCCAACTATTAAAACAACATGTACGCCTAAAGAAATCGCTGAATGTCTTACAGGAATTCTCATCTTATCAATACCTTGCAAAATTGAATTTGTAATAGTAGATAATGAAAAGAAGATTACGTTAATGCAACCAAACATCAACATTAAAGCAACTTTATCAGGATCAACACTCGTTGGGAATAAGAAATGAATAATAGGTTTTGCAAGAACTCCGATTCCAACTGCACAAGGCATAGCAACCATCATCATGACTTTAATTGATGACTCTACTTTTCTAATAACATTACCTTTATTCTTTTGAGCCATTGATTTAACAACACTCGGAATCAATGACGAAGCTAAAGCGCTAGCAAGAGCAATTGGAACTTGGATAATCAATCTATAATTACCTGAAAACATACCAGTTAAAATATCTATCTGATCATGATCCATACCTTTAACGGTCATAATATTACTAAATAATCCAGAGTCAATTATTCCGCCAATATTATAAATTGTTGTACTTAAAATAACTGGCACAATAGTTGCAATAATTACTTTTATTATATTTCCAGTTGAATCTTCGTGTGGTGTTTTATCTTTAACAATTAATTTGTTTGTTCTCTTACGATTTAAGAAATAAACAAAGACTACAAAAAGCAAGGCTGCGCCAGCACCACAAACTGTACCTAAAGTACTTCCAGCTGCGCCATAAGCTTCCCTAACATTTCCAAAAGGATACTTATTTATTGTTTCTTGAGTAATTGTATGGAAGAAAGAATAAGCTGCAACTAACGAAACAACAGCGTTAATAATTTGTTCAATTATATTTGAAACTGCAGTTGGAACCATAGTTCCAAGACCTTGAAAATACCCTCTTAAAACACCCAATATCGAAAGAATAATAAGTGCAGGCGATAAAACCCTAAGGGCAATAGCACTTTGTGGATAATTTAAGATTTTAGCAAATAAATCTGCTCCGAAATATGTAATAAGAAAAGCTGCAACACCACATGCAGTGGCAAAAATCAAAGCATGTATAAGAATCTTCCTAGTATTTTTATACTCTTTAAGAGCTACGCCTCTAGAAACCATTTTTGAAATAGCAAGTGGCATACTGTATGAAGAAAGTAAAAGTAAAATTGAATAAACTTCAAAAGCAACGCCATAATATGCGACGCCTTTTTCTCCTAAAATATTATTAAGAGGTACTCTATAAAATAATCCAATAAGTCTAACAATAATTGATGATACGCCTAAAATCGCACCTTGCATCAAAAAATTGCTCTTTTTTTCTTTTTCCATACTTATCTCTTAATATTAATAATATCCATAATCAATCGTTCTTCATTTTGCATAAGAACTCTATCTTTTTCCTCAATATGGTCATAACCTATTAAGTGTAGCATACTATGAACAATTAAAAAAGCGACTTCCCTTTTTTGGCTATGTCCAAACTTCCTTGCCTGTTCTTTAGCTTTGCTAGCACAAAGAATAATATCACCTAGTATATTCTCTTCATTTTTGTTAATTTTATGTGAAAATTTTCCTGGAACCTTATAGTCAAAATAAGGGAACGAAAGAACATCTGTAGGGCTATCTACATTTCTATTTTCTAAATTAATTTGATGGATTTTTGGTTTAGTTGTTAAAAGAATATTTACATCAAGATTTTCTGGAATATTCTTGTTTGTCATTACAGCTTTAACAGCCTTTTTTATTACATTTTCAACGCCGTTAAAATCAAATTTTGTCTTGGTTTCGTAATCAATATAAATTGCCATATTATTCCTTATCTGTCTTTGTTTTTCTTAGACTGATTTTTTTCAAACTCTTCATAAGCCATTACAATCTTTTGAACAACTGGGTGTCTAACAACGTCTTGGCTAGTAAGAGTAACAATATCTATATCTTCATCAATATTTTCTAAAACTTTTATTGCAATATCTAAACCTGAAGTTTGTCCGTAAGGAAGATCTTTTTGAGTTCTATCACCAGTTATAACAACCTTGGAGCCAAATCCAATTCGAGTTAAGAACATTTTCATTTGTGCTGGTGTTGTATTTTGCGCCTCATCTAAAATGATAAATGCGTTATCTAAAGTTCTACCACGCATATAAGCTAAAGGGGCAACTTCAATTAAACCTTTTTCTGTATTGGCAATAAAACCTTCAGCACCCATAATTTGATAAATTGCATCATATAAAGGTCTAAGATAAGGATCTACTTTACTTTGTAAATCTCCCGGTAAGAATCCGAGATTTTCACCAGCTTCTATAGCCGGTCTAGTAAGAATGATTCTGTTTACATCGCCTTTTTTAAAAGCATCAATAGCTTTAGCCATAGCAAGATATGTTTTACCTGTACCCGCTGGACCAAGGCCAAAAACTATCATATTGTTTTGAATAGATTCAACATATTTTTTTTGATTAAATGTTTTCGGCTTTATAGGTTTTCCGTTAACAGTTCTGCATATAATTTCATCATCTAAATCAGCGATATGAGTTTCATTTCCACTTTTTTCTAACGATAATGCATAGTCAACTTGTTGCATAGTAACATTATCTCCTTTTAAAGCAATATTAGATAAATCAAGTAAAATTCGTTTAGCTTTTTTAACATTATTTTCATCGCCGACAATCTTAATTTGACCATCTCTAAAAATAATTTTTACATACAAATTAGACTCGATCTTTTTTATGTTTTCATCGAGCATTCCAAACAACTCTTTAACTTGTCCTGCTGAAAGGTTATCTATAGATTCAATAACGCTCAAAATATTCCCCTTTTCTAATATAATTATATACTATTTTCTTTAAAAATTATATGAAAAGAGCCGATAAAATCGGCTCTTTAAATTTACTAATTATATTTACGCTTACGAGCTGCTTCAGACTTCTTTTTACGTCTTACGCTTGGTTTCTCATAATGCTCTCTTTTACGAATCTCTTGCTGGATTCCTGCCTTAGCACAGTTTCTTTTGAAACGTCTAAGAGCGCTATCAATTGATTCGCCTTCTTTTACGATAACATTTGACATAAGCTTAAAGCCAACCTCCCTCCAAATTTGGACTCTTCTCATAAAAGGCTTGTTTATTATAAACTCTTAAAAAAATATAGTCAATAAAATATTACTTAATCCTAAAAATTTTATTTCTAGGTTCTGGTCCCAACATTAAAACTGCAGCTAAATTTCCACGTTTACCATTTGAAAATCTATGTGAAAATAGCAAATCAGGATTGCAATTAGTACAAACATCCGTAACATGAATATTTTTAGGTAAAATACCATTTTTAAGCAAAGTAAACTCTATTGCTTTCCAAAGACCAAGTTGAAAATGTTCGCTATCTTTTCCTGATAAAAAGATTTTACTCATTTCTTCTTTGCTATAAACAGCCTTAAACTGTTCATATAAATCTTTAGATACCTCATAGCAATCTTGACAAATAGAAGGTCCAATCACACTTATAATATCTTCTGGTTTAGAACCAAAATTATCCTGCATTAAAGAAATAGCTTTTTTGCTAATTTGTCCTAATGTTCCTTTCCAGCCAGAATGAACTAATCCAATCGATTCATGTACCGGATCATAAAAATACACTGGAACACAATCCGCTACTAAAATACAAAGCGCAATACCTTTAATATTAGTTACAAAACCATCTATTCCTTCATCATCACGCTTTTTATTAAAGCCTTTACCTCTGTCCTCATCTTTAGCAACTTTAACATTAGTTGAATGAGATTGTCTTGTAATAACCAAATTATTAGGATTAATTCCTATAGCTTTAGCAAACTCTTGATAATTTAGAAGAACATTTTCTTTAAAATCTTCGGTAGCTAAACCTAAATTCATGCTCTTATAAAATCCTTTGCTAACTCCACCTAATCTAGTAGAAAAGGCTGATTTAAGATTTTTAAAATTATTTAATGCATTAAAAGTAAAATAATAAACTCTACCATTTTTCATTAATAAAGTTTCATTATTTTTCTCTGGAGTATATTTAATATCTATTTTTTGTTTACCAAGCATTTTTAACATGTTCTATATTTTCTCCGGTAATAAGAATGCAATCAAATCTTACAAAATTATCTAGTTTATATCTATTCTTTTTCATATATCCTAAAGCGGCTCTTCTTAGGTTTTGAATTTTTTGTTTAGTAATAGCGTAATTAGCACCGCCATACTTATCATCTTTTCGATATTTAACCTCGATAAAAACTAAATCTTTTGTTTCGCTATCAAGTGCAACAATATCTATTTCAAGATGTCTAAAATAATAATTTCTATCTAAAATTGTATATCCTAAGTTTACAAGATAATTACATGCTTTATCTTCGTAAACATTTCCAATTTCTTTTTTGTTCATCTAAAAATGAATAAATGATCTCCTGTGAATATCTAACATGCCATGTTCTTTAATGGCCTCAATATGCGCCTTCGTTCCATAACCTTTATTAGAAGCGAAACCGTATTCTGGATGAAGCTTATCATATTCGAACATGATATGGTCTCTTGTAACTTTTGCAATAATTGAACCAGCCGCAATAGAAACACTTTTTGCATCACCTTTAATAATTCCTTCTTGCGGAATATCTAATTCAGGAATTTTTACGGCATCAGCTAAAATAAAATCTGGAGTAATTCTTTTTGTATTTTCATCTTGCTCAAATAAAGTAAAAGCCCTAACAAGTTCATGCGTATCTACACTGGTATCTAAGCCTTTCGTGTCAGCTAAATTTTTAATAGCTTTATGCATTGCAAGATAAGTTGCTTGCAAAATATTTATTTCGTCAATAATTTTAGCTCCAACAATACCGACTCCAACTGCAACAGCTTTAGATAAAATATTTTTATAAATTAATTCGCGTTTTTTCTCGGATAATTTTTTAGAATCATTTAAGTATAAGATTTCTTTTTCAGAATCTTTCCAATCTAAGATAACAGCACCTGCTACAACTGGGCCCGCAAAAGGTCCTCTTCCAGCTTCATCAATACCGCAAATAAGAGCGCAGCTTTGATGGCTACGCTCATATTGTTTCATCGTATCTAATCTTTTAAGTTCTTCTTCAAGATTAAATTTCATTAACTAATTTTTTCCTCGTTAATATCTGATAAGTTAACGCTGATAAGACTAGAAACACCTTTTTCTTGCATTGTGATTCCGTAAAGTCTGTCAGCCGCTTCCATAGTACCACGTCTATGAGTAATAACTATAAATTGAATGTCTTTAGAAAGTTTATGTAAATAATCTGCGAAACGAGTAATATTTGCATCATCTAAAGCAGCTTCAATTTCGTCCAAAATACAAAATGGTGATGGTTTTAGATTTTGAATAGCGAATAATACTGCAATAGCTGTAAGCGCTTTTTCACCACCTGAAAGTTGCATCATATTTTGTAATTTCTTTCCTGGTGGCTGAGCAACAATAGAAATTCCAGCATCTAAAACATCTACGTCTTCTTCAAGTTCAATCGTACCATGTCCACCACCAAACATTTCTACGAATACCTTGCCAAACTCTTCTTTAATTTTCTTAAACTCGGTATTAAATTGAGTTCTCATTTGCTTATCTAAATCTTTTATAATCTTAACTAAGTCAGCCTCAGCTTTAAGTAAATCATTATATTGATTAGATAAGAATTCGTATCTTTCGCTAACTTCTTTATATTCATCAATAGCGCCAAGATTAATTACGCCTAGACCTCTAATACTGTTCTTAATAGATGTAATCTTATCACGCATATCTTTTGTATCTGTTAAAGATTCATCTCTTAAATCTAAAGCACTGTTATAAGTAAGTTCATATTCTTCCCAAATATAACTAGATTTATTTTCAAAACGTTCCTCAAGTTTTTCTCTTGTTGAAATAAGTCTAAATAATTCTTTATCTAAACTAGCAACTTTATCGGAAAATTCTTCACGTTTATCAATAAATCCTTTATGACTTCCGCTTTGTTCATTCTTAACTGATTCAATAGCGCTAAGTTGAGTTTGAAGATCTTCTTTTTGTTTATCAGCATCCTCAATTGCTCTCTTAATATCTTCAATCTCATCCTTCTTACTCGAAGCATTATTAATAGAATTTTCACTATTAGACTTAACAGATTCTAAATCAGCATTAAGTTTATTTAAATCATTTTCAAGTCTAATAATTGCATTAACTAAATAACTATTTTGCTCAGTAAGTTTAGAATTTTCAACCTTCATATTTTGAGCAATTAAGCTTTCGGCAGCTTCAGCTTCTTTTAGTTCTACTAATCTTTCTTCGAAATCAACAATGTCTTGTTTAATCTTTTCGTTTTCTTCACCGTTAGCAATTAATTCATCATTAAGAGAATTATTTTCGTTATTAACCATCGTTGTTTGTTCATCAATAGTTTCATTTTCTTTATTGATGTTAGCAAAGTTGCCTAAAAGCTCTTCGTTCTTCTTATTAGCCTGTTCAAGGTTAAGTCTAACAGTATTAAGGTAAATCCTCTTTTCTTGAACTTCTGCCGTCAAATCGTTAATTGCGGCTTCAAATTTAGCTTTGTCAGCTGTCCTAAGTTCAATATTCTTTTCATGATCCGAAGCTTGCTTAGTTAAGTCAATAAGAAGTGCTTCAAGTTCTTCTATTTCACGTCTTCTACCTAAAAGATTTGATTTATTTTTATATGAACCACCTGAAATAGCACCGCCTCTATTTAATAATTCGCCTTCAAGAGTAACGATAATTAATGAATAGTTATTCTTTCTTGCTAAAACAAGGGCGTTATCGATAGTATCAACAACAACGATTCTTCCAAGTAAATATTTTGCAACGCCTTCATACTTTTCATCAACATTAACAAGGCTACTAGCAAGACCTAAAACGCCACGTTCTTCTAAAACATCGCTCTTGTTAAATTCACCTCTACCTGTAACAGCTTTTAGAGGAAGGAAGGTAGCTCTTCCTAATTTATTTTTCTTTAAGTATTCAATAGTTTCTTTAGCTGTATTTTCAGTATCAGTTACAATATTTTGAATATTTCCGCCTAAAGCAGTTTCAATAGCAATTTCGTACTTTTTATCAACTTTGATAATATCAGCAACAACACCATGGATACCATGCTTTTGTTCTTTAAGTTTCATTACTTCTCTAATAGAGTTTCCATATCCCTCATATCTTTCAGTAATATTCTTTAAAGATTCAAGCTTAGTCTCATTAGCAACTTTTTGTTCTTTTGCAACCCAAAGTTCCATATTAGATTTAGCAATTTCTGAATCAGCCGCATTAAGTTCTTTGCCTTTTTCATCAAGTTCTTTTTGAATTTCATCAACTTCTTCTTGAGCTTTATTAAATTCATCATTTAATTCTTTTAATTTTTCTTCTTGAAGATTTTTATCAGAATTAAACTTTTCTAAATCCGAATTTAATTCTTCTCTACGTTTTGCCATTTGCTCCATCATCGTATCTAGACGTTCTCTTCTGGCAATAATTTCACCTTTAGAATTAACCAAAGCAATAAGTTTTTCTTTGCTTTGTTCAATCTTATTTCTAATTTCTTCACTTTCATTTTGGATATCTAAAACTTTACTGTCTTGATCATTAGAAAGTGAAATGGCGTTTGTAAGAGCTTCTTGATTTTTAGCTTTTTCTTCTTCTAATTTAGATTTTTCTTCTGTTGCTGTAGTAATAGCTAACGTTAATTCATTAGCTCTTTCTTTATATCTTTCATCAGCATCATTAGCTGAATTAATCTGTTCTTCTAAAACTTTAATTTGGCCAGTTAAAGTTTCTTTAACAATATCGCCTTGAGAAATTTGCGATTTAATTTCATCAATTTGTTTATCAAGTTCTAAAATGTTTTCGCTTAATTTTTCATATTCTGCTTTAGCATTTTCAAATTCTTGCTTAGCATCTTCTAAATCTTTAGCAGCAATAACTTCTTTTTCTTTATAATCTTTAATCTTAGATTTGATATCTCCGTTTTCACAAAGGAAAAGGTTAATATCATATTTTTTAAGTTCATCTCTGAACTTAACATATTTATCAGCTGCTTCGCTTTGTTTCTTTAAAGGGCCAACTTGACGATTCAACTCGCCTAAAATATCTTTAACACGTGATATATTTAAGCGTTCATTTTCAAGTTTTCTAAGAGCAATAGTTTTTCTCTTTTTATATTTAACAATGCCAACAGCCTCGTCAAAAAGTTCGCGTCTTTCTTCTGGTTTTCCTTGAAGAATTTTATCGATTTGACCTTGTCCAATAATAGAATAACCTTCTTTACCAATACCTGTATCGTAAAGAAGTTCTTGAACATCACGAAGTCTGCATATAGAACCATTAATCATATATTCGCTCTCACCGGAACGATAAACGCGTCTTGAAATAGTAACTTCGTCAAATTCTAATTTTAATTTATGGTCAGAATTATCTAGAGTAATAGAAACAAATGCAAAACCAAGTGGTTTTCTATTTGCAGTACCAGCAAAGATTACATCTTCCATCTTAGAACCACGAAGCTGTTTAATCTTTTGTTCACCTAAAACCCATCTAACAGCATCAGCAACATTACTTTTACCTGAACCGTTAGGTCCTACAATTCCAGTAATTCCATCAGGAAAATCAAATACTATTTTTCTAGCAAAACTTTTAAAACCTTGTATTTCAATATTTTTTAAGTACATATCAACCTCTGTTTATTTTTGTAATTTCTTTATAGCAACTTCCGCAGCCGATTGTTGAGCCGCTTTTTTTGATCTACCTTTTCCACGCCCAATTTCTTTGTCATTAAGAAATACTGCAATTTCAAATATCTTGTCATGCGACGGGCCTGATTCACTTATTAGTTCATATTTAAGTAAATTCCCTGCATCTTGTTGAGCAATCTCTTGCAATTTTGTTTTGGCATCAAAAAATAGCGTCTTATTTTCTAAAGCTTTAATCAAAAATTTATCAATGAAATTTTTAACGATATTAGAATCATTAGAATCTAAATAAATTGCAGCTGTTAATGCTTCAAAAGCATCCGACGTAATAGAAGCTCTCTTATCTCCGCCTGAACTTTTCTCGCCTTTTCCCATTCTAAGATATTTCCCTAAATCAATCGCTTTGGCGCATTCTGCAAGGCTCTTTTCACAAACCATAGCAGCTCTTAATTTAGTCATATCACCTTCTGGAAAAGTATCATATTTGCTAAATAGATATTCGCTTACATAAAATTCGATTATAGCGTCACCAAAAAATTCAAATCTTTCATTATCTGAAGCGCTTATAGGATCCTTCCCCTTATTCTCATTTACAAATGAACTATGGGTAAGCGCCGTTTTTAAAAGTTCTTTATTGATGAAGCTATAGCCGATTTTATTTTCTAAATCGGTATAATCAAACATAACTATTTAATAGAATTCTTAATTTGCTCAGCAGCATCGCCAACAGTAAGAATCTTTTCAGCAGCACTATCTTCAATACTAATGTTAAATGCATCTTCAATTTCAAGTATAATCTGGAAAATATCTAAAGAATCTGCGCCTAAATCATCGATGAATTTTGTCTCAATTGTTATTGATTCTTTTTCAATATTTAAGACACCTGCGATAATTTCTTGTAATTTTTCAAATTCCATAATTTACTCCTCACTCTTTATATTTAAGGCAATCTTGTTTGCAATATCAGCCTCTTTAAAAGAAGCGCATTGCAAAATTGCATTCTTTATTTCAACAGCTTTAGAACTTCCATGAGGTTTAACAACTAAGTTATTAAGTCCCAAGAAAGGAGCTCCGCCATATTCCTCGATAGAAAATTCTTTAAGCATTGCTTTTAAATCTTTTTTAATTAATAATGCACCAATTTTAGTTTTAAAAGAACTCATCATAGCGCCTTTTAATTTTTTAATAAGTGACCCAGCAACTCCTTCATACATCTTAAGAACAACATTTCCTACAAAAGCATCGCATACCGCAACATCAACTTCACCTTCTGTAATACCGCGGCTTTCAACATTGCCAACAAAATTAAGACCTGATTCTTTAAGAAGTGGATAAGTTTCTTTTGTAAGCGCATTCCCTTTTTCTTCTTCTTCGCCAATACTTATAAGTCCAACTCTAGGATTTTTAATTCCTAAAACATTTTCCATATAGATTGAACCCATCTTAGCAAATTGAACTAACATAGATGGCCTTGCATCTACATTTGCACCGCAATCAATAATTAATGTTGGACCTTTAAGAGATGGAACAATAAAAGATAAAGCTGGTCTTTCAATTCCAGGAATTCTTCCGATGATAACCTGACCACCAACTAATAAAGCTCCTGTAGAACCACATGATACGAAAGCATCCGCTTCGCTATTCTTTACAGCATAAAGGCCCATTACCATAGATGAATCTTTTTTGGCTTTAATAGCTTTTACTGGTGATTCTGCAGTTTCAATAACTGTTTCACTGTGGATTATTTCAATGCGATTTGCATCAAAATTATATTTAGATAGCTCATCATTTAATAAGCTTTCATTCCCAAATAATTTTACGTGAATATTCTTATTTTCATTAACTGCCAAAACGGCTCCTTGCACCTGCTCAACTGGTGCAAAATCCCCGCCCATAGCGTCTAACGCTACGACAGTTTCCATAAATTTATCCATGTATCATCCTCCAAAAATACCATCTTATTTTACTAAAAAAAAGCCTATTTTTCAACATAAAAGCCAATATTTAGACCTTGAAAGAGCTAGATGCGTGTATTATAATTATATTGCTTTAAAGTAATAAAGTAATTGTTAGAAAGAAGGTAAAATTATGGCTTTAAAAAATGCATATTTAAAACGAGTTTATAACGATTTAGCTACTAGATGTGCTAATGAAAAGGAGTTTTTACAGGCTGTTGAGGAAGTATTTGAATCATTAGAACCTGTTGTAAAAAAACACCCTGAATATGAAGCAAATGGTATTATGGAACGCTTAGTTGAGCCTGAAAGAGTTATTTTATTTAGGGTTCCATGGGTTGATGATAATGGAAAAGTAAGAGTAAATCGCGGTTACAGAGTCCAATTCAACTCTGCGATAGGTCCTTATAAGGGCGGACTTCGCTTCCATCCTAGTGTTAACCTTTCAGTTATGAAATTCTTAGGTTTTGAACAGATTTTCAAGAACAGCCTTACTACCCTTCCTATGGGTGGTGGAAAAGGTGGATCTGACTTTGATCCTAAAGGAAAATCTGATAATGAAGTTATGCGTTTTTGCCAAAGCTATATGAGCGAATTATATAGACATATCGGAGCTGATACAGACGTCCCAGCCGGAGATATCGGAGTTGGCGCTCGTGAAGTTGGTTACTTATTTGGTCAATATAAAAAGCTTTCAAATGAATTTACAGGCGTATTAACAGGTAAAAAAGTTGGTTCTGGTGGTTCTCTTATTAGAAAACAAGCTACAGGATATGGTCTTTGCTACTTTACTAATGAAGTGTTAAAAGCAAACGGAACATCTTTCGAAGGAAAAAAAGTAGTTGTATCAGGCGCTGGAAACGTTGCTATATATGCAGCTGAAAAAGCTACCACATTAGGTGCAACCGTTGTAGCAATGTGCGATTCTAATGGTTATGTTTATGATCCAGAAGGAATTGACATTGATACAATTAAAGATATTAAAGAAGTAAGAAGAGCTAGAATTAAAGAATATGTTAATGTACATAAGAAAGCTACTTATAAAGATGGTTGCTCTGGAATTTGGAAAGTTAAATGCGACATTGCTCTTCCATGCGCAACGCAAAATGAAATTAATGAAGCTAGTGCTAATGCATTAATAAAAAATGGTGTTATGTGTCTTTGCGAAGGAGCAAATATGCCATGTACACCAGAAGCTATCGCTGCATTACAAAAAGCTGGCGTTCTCTTTGGACCTGCTAAAGCTGCTAACGCTGGTGGCGTAGCTACTTCCGGTTTAGAAATGACACAAAATAGTGAAAGAATCTATTGGTCAGAAGAGGAAGTAGATGAAAAGCTTCAATCAATAATGATAAATATCTATAAATCATGTGAAGAGGCAGCTAAAGAAGCTGGAAAGAAAGGTAACCTCGCTGTTGGCGCAAACGTTGCCGGCTTCCTAAAAGTAGCCGATGCAATGCTCTGGCAAGGAGTATGCTAATAAAACATTTAATTTATTAATATATACTAAATATTATAAATATTAGATTGTTTTATATAATAATTCAAAAATCAGGAGCTCATTAAAGAACTCCTGATTTATTTATATTTATAGTTCGTCAAATTTTTATCTAATACTCTCATAGGTGTACCCCTGTTTCTATGAGAGTACTTACAAGTATAAATTAAAGCCTAAAATACTCTCATAGGAAGACCCCCTGCTCTACAAGAGTACTTTTGATATCCAAAAGTGTGAATCGATACTCTCATAGAGATACCCCCTTACGTATGAGAGTATTTTAAAAAACTTAAAAATAAAAAAGTATTCTCATATGCATACCCCTGCCAATATGAGTGGTTTTAAAAATTAAAAAAGGCTCTGGTATAAAACCAGAGCCTTTAAGTTTTAATCAAACTTAAGCTTCTTCTTTAGCTATGATAGTACGCTTGTTGTAAGAACCGCAACTTTTACAAACCATATGTGGCATTACTAATTCACCACAAGTTGGGCACTTAGCAAGAGAAGGAACAGACATTTTCCAATTAGCTCTTCTCTTATCTCTTCTAGCTTTTGAAGTTTTATTTTTTGGGCAAATACTCATATTTACGCACCTCCCTTATAATCAGTCGACCTTGATATTTTACTAGTCTAAATAAGGATTGTCAACAAAAAACTTAACTATTTTGCTAACTTTTCTGTATCTCTTGCAATCATTAATTCTTCGTTTGTAGGTACTATTAAAACTTTTACTTTTGAGTCAGGAGTTGAAATAATAGTTTCTTCACCACGAACATTATTTTTCTCTTCATCAATAGTGATTCCAAGATAACCTAAATTCTTGCAAACTGAGCTTCTAACTGTCTTATCATTTTCGCCGATTCCAGCAGTAAATACGATAGCATCAACGCCATTCATAACTGCAACATAAGCACCTACGTAAGAAACAACTCTATGAATAAAAGCATCTTTAGCGAGTTTAGCTTGTTCGTTACCTTCTTCTATAGCATTATCGATATCACGGAAGTCTGATGAAACACCCGAAAGACCTAAAACACCGCTCTTCTTATTTAAGATTGTCATAACTTCATCTAATCCTAGGCCTTCTTTTTTAGCAAGTAATTCCATAGCACCTGGATCAACTTCGCCAGAACGTGTTCCCATAAGAAGTCCCATTAAAGGAGTAAGTCCCATTGAAGTATCTACAGATTTGCCTCCATCAACAGCGCAGATAGATGCACCGTTTCCTAAATGGCAAACAACAATTTTAGCTTTGTTGTAATCAAGGCCTAAAATCTTAGCAGTTCTTTTAGAAACAAAATCATGACTTACACCATGAAAACCATATTTTCTAATACCATATTTTTGGTAATATTCATAAGGAATACCATAAATAAAAGCCTCTGCAGGCATAGTTTGATGGAAAGCAGTATCGAAGGCTCCAACATTAGGTACGCCTGGCATAAGTTCCATACAAGCTTTAATACCAATAAGGTTTGCAGGATTATGAAGGGGTGCAAGGTCGTTGCATTCTTCGATAGCTTTTATAACTTCATCAGTAATTAAAGTAGATTTAGCAAATTTTTCACCGCCATGAACAACTCTGTGTCCTACAGCATCAATTTCGCTTAAATCTTTAATAACACCATTTTCAGGATCTGTTAAAGCGTTAATAACAAGCTCAACGCTCTTTTTATGTGTTGGTTGATCAATGTTGCTAACTTGCTTTTCGCAGCCAGCTTTTTGATAAGTAAACATTCCATCAATTCCAATACGTTCACAAAGACCTTTTGCTAAAACATTTTCTGTCTCGGAATCGATAAGTTGATACTTAAGTGATGAACTACCACAATTAATAACTAAAATTTTCATTTTATTGCTCCTCTATTTTAAATATTATTTATTAGCATATTGAGCCTGAACTGCTGTGATTGCAACAGTACCAACGATATCATCAGCATAGCAACCTCTGCTTAAATCGTTAACAGGCATAGAAAGTCCTTGAAGGATTGGTCCGTATGCATTAGCTTTTGCAAGACGTTGAGCTAACTTATAACCAATATTTCCAGATTCAAGATCAGGGAAAATAAGTGTGTTAGCATGTCCAGCAACACTGCTTCCCGGACTCTTAAGTTCTCCTACTTCAGGTACTATAGCTGCGTCTAATTGAAGTTCGCCATCAATATCATATTGTGGGAATTTTTCTTTTGCTTTAGTTGCAGCATTTGCAACCATAGTAACTCTATCATGTTTTGCACTTCCCTTAGTCGAGAAACTAAGAAGTGCAACTTTAGCTTTATCTCCAAGGAAAGTTTCAAAACTTTCTGCAGAAAGGCCAGCTGTTTCAGCCATCTTATCTTCATCGTTATCAGGACTTACTGCGCAGTCAGCAAATAAGAAAAGCCCATTTTCGCCTAATTCGCAATTAGGAACTTCAACAACGAAGAAACCTGAAACTC
This sequence comes from Lachnospiraceae bacterium, assembly GCA_045599965.1. Classification (GTDB taxonomy): domain Bacteria; phylum Bacillota; class Clostridia; order Lachnospirales; family Lachnospiraceae; genus RGIG5612. The sequence continues at coordinate 22,048 of JAZRXA010000049.1, forward strand.
CGCTAACACCTGGTTTAGTTTTAAGGAGCTGAAGAGCTGGACGAATTGTATTTCCTGTTGAGTGACATGCACCGCTTACAGCACCATCAGCATCACCACATTTACACATAAGGCAAGCGTAGTACATATAATCTTTTTCCATTTGTTCCTTAGCGCTCTCAGGAGTAACACCTTTTGCTCCGCGAAGTTCTACAAACTTATCAATATATTTTTGCTTATTTGGATCATTGAAAGGATCAACTATCTTCGCACCAGTAATATCAAAGCCTTTAGAATTTTCTTCAATTTCTTCTGGAGTTCCGATAATTACAAGATTTGCAATATCAAGTTTCAAAATCTTTTCAGCAGCTTCAAAAGTTCTTTTGTCCATAGGTTCAGGTAGAAC
>JAZRXA010000050.1:0-12689 GCA_045599965.1 Lachnospiraceae bacterium
TATGAGTGAGGCTTTAATGAAACTTAGCGAAGACGCTAGGAGGGCGCGCGTGGATGGGCACCGCGCGCATTAAGGCCCGACTGAGTCGAGCGTTAGTTTCAGTTAGACGAACGGGTGATGAGCAAGAACGAAACTTCTAGCTATAACAATAAAAGAGCTAGGCAAATTGCAGGTTTGCCGGGGAGTTAATAATTTTTCATTGTTTGGTTTAATCTTACAAAAGACTTACGAGGGCGGGGATGCCGTAAGTTATAAAGCTCATGATTGCCGCTGCAAGAAGTATTCCTATTCCGATTGCAGGAGCTGATTTTTTGATTGGCATGCGAAGAAGTGATGCTAGAAGCGCACCTGTCCATCCGCCGGTTCCTGGAAGCGGAATTCCTACGAATAATACAAGGCCCCAAAATCCCCACTTGTCTATTTGGGTTCTCTTTTTTAATGTCTTAGCTTCTAGCCAATAGATTGCTTTGCTTATATGTTTTGTTTTCTTAAGAAGTGTAAAGATTTTTTCAATGAGCAATAAAATAAATGGGATTGGAATTATATTTCCGATTACACAGATAATTAGTGCTTTCCAATATGGTACTTGCAAAAGAGCTGCTGCTATTAAGCCGCCTCTTAATTCTAATATTGGAAAAAGTGAAATAATAAATATAACTAATTCATGATTCCAACTTGCAAATGTTATCGCTATCCAGTCTATTATCTTTTCCATTTATTCTCCTAGTTTACTCTTAAAAATTCTTTTACTTCTTGTTCCATACCACTTAGTTCGCATTCATTTTTATGTCTTACTTCTAAATTAATTGCGTCTTTAATTGCCTGTGGTATTTCTATTTTTGAAATTTCTTTTAATTCATCTATCAATTCAAAATCGCTTAGTGTTTCTTTACTTTTATCTATTGCTGTTACTACGCTTCTTGCAAACTTATATGGGCTTGCAGTTGATACGATTAGTGTTGGCGTTTTATCTAGGGTCGCTTCTTTATATTTATCTACTGCGCAGCTAGCTACTGCGGTGTGCGGATCTATTACATACGAGTACTCATTATACACTTTTTTAATTTGTTTTGCAGTCTCTTCTTTTGTTGAATACTCTGCTGCAAAATTGTCCAATACATGCTTCGTATCTTCTACTTCATAGCTTCCTTTTTCATTTAACTGCTTCATCAACTCTTTTGTTTTTTCTTCATCTTCGCCAGTTGTTTGATATATTAATCTTTCTAGGTTGCTTGAAATTAATATGTCCATCGATGGCGATGTTGTTAGTATAAATTCTCTATTTTTATCGTACTTTTTTGTTTGGAAAAAGTCGTACAATACTTTGTTGTCATTGGAAGCGCATATTAATTTATTTACTGGAAGCCCCATTTGTTTCGCATAAAAGCCTGCCAAGATATTTCCGAAGTTTCCTGTTGGCACGCATACATTTATTTTATCGCCTGCTTTTATTTCGCCTGCCTTTACCATTTGCATATAGCCCCATACATAATAGGCTACCTGTGGGATTAGCCGGCCGATATTTATTGAGTTTGCTGAAGAAAATTGGTAATTATTTTGTGTGAGTTTCTTCTTTAGCGCTTCATCGCCTAACATATTCTTTACGCCTGTTTGTGCATCGTCGAAGTTTCCTATCGTAGCTACTACCTTAGTGTTTTCTCCTTTTTGTGTTACCATCTGAAGTTCTTGGATGCGGCTTACTCCGCCCTTTGGATAAAAGACTATTATCTTTGTGCCCGGCACATCTGCAAAGCCTGAAAGCGCTGCTTTTCCTGTGTCTCCTGATGTGGCTGTGAGAATTACTACCTCTTTTGTGATATTGTTTTTCTTTGCGGCGCATGCTAGAAGGTGCGGTAAAATTGAAAGGGCCATATCCTTAAATGCTATTGTCGGACCATGGAATAATTCTAAATAATAGTCACCTACTTTTTTTACTGGCACAATTTCGTTTGCATCAAATTTTGCATCGTAAGCTTTTTCGACGCATGTTTTTAATTCTTCATATGTAAAATCTGTTAAGAATTTTTCTAATATAATTAACGCTATTTCTTGATAGCTTTTATTTGTTAATTCATTTATGTTTTCTAGCGTTGGGATTGTTTCCGGAACAAATAAGCCCCCGTCTGGAGCTAATCCTTGCAAGATTGCCTGTGATGAACTTATTAATGTTTTGTCGCCTCTTGTGCTTTTATATTTTATGTCCATGTTATTTGCCTGCGCACTCGCTATCCATTCCTAATAATATTTCTAGCCCATGTTTTAATGGCTTTATTACTGCTTCTAAGTTTTCTATAGCTGCCTTAGGGCTTCCTGGCAGGCTTATTATTACTGTGTTATCTCTAATTCCTGCGTTTGCTCTTGATAGCCATGCTTTGTCGGTAATTTTTGCGCTGGCTGCTCTCATGGCTTCGCCAAAGCCTGGTATCATTTTATGGCAGACTGCTTCTATAGCTTCTGGGGTCACGTCTCTTTTTGAAAAGCCTGTGCCTCCTGTTGTAACTATTAGCGGCATGTTTTGGCCTGAAAGATTTATTAGTTCTGTCATTATTTCTTCTTCATCGTCTGGAAGTATCTTTGTATATGTTACGTCGTAGCCATTCTCTTTTAAGAACTCGCTAACCTTTGGGCCGGCTTCGTCTACTCTTAGTCCGGCGCTTCCTTTATCGCTTATTGTTAAAACTGCTACTTTAAACATTTCTTTTCCCCTTTTAATTTCGTTTATAAAATTATATTGGTTTTGGCCTTAATTGGCAATATAAAAGGACCACCACTTTCGTGATGGCCCTTTCGCTTGATACTTATTCGGTATTGCATAAGCAATACGTTTCATTTAATTACTGAACTAATTTCTTAGCTGCTTCAGCTGCTGCTGCAGCGTCTTCTGTGTAGCAATCTGCACCGATTTCATCAGCAAATTCCTGAGTAATAGGTGCACCACCAACCATAACCTTGAATTGTGCACGGTTAGGAGCTTTGTTTAAAGCATCAACTGTTTCACGAAGTGAAGGCATTGTTGTTGTAAGAAGTGCTGAACATCCAACGATTTTTACTTCTGGATCTTGAGCTGCTTCTAAGAATTTTTCGATTGGAACATCAACGCCAAGGTCGATTACTTCGAATCCAGCAGATTCGATCATCATGATAACAAGGTTTTTACCGATGTCATGAAGGTCGCCTGCAACTGTTCCCATTACCATTTTACCGATTGTAGCGCTAGCTGCGTCAGCAAGGTGAGGTTTTACAACTTCAACACCTTTCTTCATAGCACGTGCTGCAACGAGCATTTCAGGAACGAAGATTTCGTTGTTTTTGAACTTTTCACCAACAACGCCCATAGCATCGATCATACCTTTGTTAAGGATTTCCATTGCATCGATACCTTCATCAAGTGCTTGTTGTACGAGTTCAGGAACTACTTTTGACTTACCTGTTTCGACTGCTTGAGCAATCTCATCAATTTTTGACATTTAACTGTCCTCCTATAAGATATAAATTTTTATATTAAGGCTTAAGCCTTACGGACTTATTTTTGTGCTGGTCCAAATAGACCTTCTCTATATGCTGTGATGTATTCCATGCAGAAATCATCCATTCCAAGAAGAGCTTCTGTAGCGAAGATTGCGCCCATTAAGTCTCTGTTTGTTGGATCTAAGATTGCACTGTCTAATCCTGCGTTCATTGAAAGTACTAAGAATGCAAGGTTTACAATCTTTCTGTATGGTAAGTTGAATGAGATATTGCTAACTGCGCCCGTAACATGAATTGTAGGGTAATCAGTTTTAATCTTACTCATAACTACACCTAAGTTTGCCATTGCATCATCTGTTGTGCAAAGCATTTCTACTAATGGATCGATATGAAGACGGCTAGGATCGATTCCATACTTCTTAGCTGCTTCCATGATGTCTCCAAATACTCTTAATCTATCTTCTGGGCTCTTTGGGATTCCCTTGTCATCACAACAAAGTGCGATACATTCCCACTCTGTATCAGCGATTACTGGGAAGATTTTTTCAATCTTGTCGCCTTCACCAGATACTGAGTTAATAAGGCCAGGTTTCTTTACATATTGCATTGCGCCGATGATTGCGTCTGGGTCTGGGCTATCGATAGCGATTGGAAGGTCTGTAACTTCTTGTACTAAGTCGATAAGCCAATGAAGTGTCTCTACTTCATCGTTTTCTACTGATGCGCAAACGTCGATGTATGTAGCGCCTGCTTCTGTTTGCTTTTTAGCTAAATCTCTAATCCAATCAGCGTTTCTTTCTTCGATTGCTTTTGCTACTGATGGGATTGAACCATTAATTTTCTCACCAATTATGATCATTTATTTTTCCTCCTAATTTGAGCCATTCATCTAAATATTTTTATAATTAGTGCCCATAATTGCTTTTATTTTACAATATTTTAAGATTTTTGCATAGATATTTTTATATAAATCTATTTCGATAATATATAAAAATTTTTAGTTTTCAAATAGCAAATTATCGACAAATACATCCTGGAAATTCGGCGATGATGCGAGTTCTAAGAACTCAATATTCTTCTTTATCGCTTGCGCTCTAAGGAATTCTTCCTTATTTAACGTCGCTATTTTACTGCCCTCTCCGGCTGCATTTCCTATCATTTCTATCTTTTCTTCTAGCTCTTTTGGTATAAGGCCTATTTCGCATGCTGATTGCGGATCCATATAGTTTCCAAATGCTCCGGCTATCATTACTTTTTTAATGTCTGTTACTTTTATTCCTAGTTTCTCGGCCATGAGCTCAATTCCTGCGGCTATTGCGCCTTTTGCTAGTTGGACTTCTCTTATATCTTTTTGTGAAATATATACTGACTCTTTTAGTGTGAATTTTAATAGGCCTTCATTTGTCTTTCCTATTCTCTTTTCGTTTTCTTTAACTCCTTCGCTAGCGGTTTTAATATCGTCTTTTTCTGGATTGAATAGTTTTCCTGACTCATCTATTATGCCTGCTCTTAAAAGTACTGCTACTGCATCCATAAGTCCTGAGCCACATATTCCCTCTACTTTTTCGTTCCCTATTACATGTGGCACTACTAAGTTATTTTCTAGTTTTACGTGGTCGATTGCTCCGTATTTTCCTCGCATTCCGCATTCTATTTTTGCGCCTTCGAAGGCTGGGCCTGCTGCCGTTGAGCATGCTATCATATGCTCTTTATTGCCCATTACCATCTCGCCGTTTGTGCCGATATCTATCATTAAACTCATGTCTTCTAACTCGTCGAACTCTGTTGCTAAAAGGCATCCTATCGTATCGGCTCCAACAAAGCCTGCTATATTAGGCAGTATTTGCACCTTTCCTTCTGGATTGATATCCATCCCTACTTCTTCTGGGCTTACTACCATCTCATCTTTTACGACTGCTTCGTAAGGCACTAGAGTTAATGGTTTTGGATCTATTCCTAAATACAAGTGATGCATGCACGTATTTCCTACTACACTTGCTAGGTATATTCTTTGTGAGTCTACATTTGCTTCGGTGCATGCTTCGGCTATTAATTCATTAAGCGCTTGCCTTATTACACTAGATAATTTATCTACTCCATTTTCTATTGCATATTCGCATCTTGATATTACATCGGCGCCGAATTGGCTTTGCGGATTTAGCATACTTGCGTGCGCAATTTCCTTGCCTGTGCTTAAGTCTAACAGGTAGCAAACAAGTGATGTTGTTCCGATATCAAACGCTACACCTAGAGCTTTTTCCTTTTTTATTGTCTCTTTTTCTACGTCTGGTTTGATGTCAATTTTTCTTTTTATTCCGTTTTCTAATATATGGTGTTCGTCGTCATGTTTTACTTCTATTACCAAGTCTTTTTCTACTTTATACTGGCATGCCTTTACTGTCGTCTTTCTTCCATTTTCGACTATATCGACTAGGCATTTGCCACATGTTCCTTGGCCTCCGCAAGGTGCATCTGGACGCAACTTTGCTAATATTTGCGCGGTTAATAGTGTGCTTCCTCCTTGCACTTTCACTTCTATATTGTTTGGAATTATCTTGACTGTATACATTTTTCTTCCTTCTAGTTATACAAGTAGCATCCTGTATAACACATTTTATTTGGTCCGTAATTATATGCTACATTATTTTTTTTGCATACATCCGACACATATAGGCCAAAGGCTTCCATCGACGAATTTGCCTTTTCTGGGAAGCGACACGGTGCGTCTGGATATGTGCATTTTTCGCATCTTTGGCATCCGCCATCGCCTAGTATTAATAAATCTGGGCATACTTCTTTTAATGCATCTGCACATTTATTAAATCTTTTATCGTGGAGTTCTTTTACTTCTACTATTCCTTCAAAATCTAGGCTATCTTCTATATCGCCAACTGTTTGCACTATTATTCCGTGCGTGTATTTTTTCATTTTCTCTTCGCACTCACTAATTTCACCACATCCCGGCGGGCAGCTCCATCTCTTTCCATACATGCCACATGTGTTCACTGCGCACATATCTCTTACTTCTGGCATTGCTACTAGTGTTGTTACATCAAGTTCGGCAACCGTTTCAAACTCGCATTCTTTTGCGATTTCTAATAATTTTTCTTTTTCCATTATTCTTCTCCTAATGTGCAATCTCTTGGTAACAAGAATGTACATGCTTCGCAATCATATGCCTTTATTAAAAATCCTTCTGGCCATTCATTTTCATCTGGGACTCTTAAATCTGGCTTTACTTTTCCTGCTTGCACTTCATCCCATGCTTCCTTTACTTTTGTTATATACTCTGGTTTTAATTTCGGCGTTGCATGATTAGGACATAACTCATCAAACTCACTGCTTAACGCCTCTAACTTTTCGTAACTTCCTCTTAACTTATCGTTTACACGCGCTTCTCCAAACTGGAAGATTCTTCCTGTTTGAACCATGTCCCCGCAAAATAGGCGTCTATTATTTTTGTCGAGTATGCTTATGCTTCCCTTTGTATGACCTGGAACTGTTATTATCTGAAGCGGTCTATTTCCTATATCTATTATTTGTCCATCAACTATTTGTTTATACTCAGCATCTGGATATTTTTTTGCAAATTCAAATTGTTCATAATCTTCGCTTGTTACGTAGTATGCTGGGAATTGATTATGCGCATTTGTATGATCTCCATCTCCATGCGTCGTTATTACTTCGATTGGTTTGTCCAGATACTTCGTATAGCCATTTTCTTTTAGGATGCCTTGGACAACTTCCTTCATGTTTTCTATGCTGCATCCGCTATCTATCATTATTGCTCGCTCATCTCCTACAAGCAAAAATGAATATACAAATACATTTTCTATTCTCCATGTTTTTTTATCAACTTCTACGATATTATAATTCATTTTCCCTCCCCTATTTTGCTTGGTAGTGGCCACTTTTTCCGCCATCTTTTTCAAGCAAATATACTTCTGATATTTTTATGTCTCTTTGGACTGCCTTACACATATCATATATTGTAAGTGCTGCCACGCTAGCTGCGCTCATAGCTTCCATCTCAACTCCGGTTTGTCCTTTGCATTTTGCCGTAGATATTATTTTTATTGTTTTCTTTTCATCGTCTAATTCAAAACTTATATCAACACTTGTTAGGTTTATTGGATGGCACATCGGTATTATTTCAAAAGTTTTTTTGGCTGCCATTATTCCTGCTACTTGTGCAACAGAAAGCACATCTCCCTTTTTCATTTTTCCTTCTTTTATTAATTCATATGTCGTTTCATTTACATATACCAAAGCAGTAGCTTTTGCTACTCTACATGTTTCGTCCTTTTCTGACACATCAACCATTTTAGCTCTTCCTTCTTCGTTGAAATGAGTTAAGTTTTCCATATCATCCTCCGATTTGATTCATGCCTCTTAATGAATTGCTTGGGTTATCAAAATCTATATCAAAGTTCTTTGGTTTTGCCAAAATATTTGCTTGTATTTCCTTGTATAATTCTTCCCCAACCAACCCTTTAATAGATTTTTCTGTTTGCGAGTGCAAACACATTTTTATCTTTCCATCTGCTGTAAGTCTTATTCTATTACATTGCTTGCAGAAATGATTACTAACTGGACTTATTAGCCCAATGCTTCCTTTATATCCTTCGATTTTATAAATTTTCGACACTCCACTGTCGGTAAAGTGTTTTAACCTTGCTTCTTTTTGCAAAATTATGTCATTTGATATAAAAGTTTCCTTACTGAAGTCTTTTGCTGGTCCTATTGGCATCAACTCAATAAATCGTATTTCAAAATCATTATTTTTCGTTAATTCTATAAAATCTTTAATCTCATCGTCGTTCACTCCACCTTGTAATACGACGTTTATCTTGATATTTTTAAAGCCTTCACTTCTTATTTTGTCTATTCCTTGAAAAATTTTGTGTACTGGTTGATCAAAGTCTTTGCTTCTAGTTATTTTTTTATACTTTTCATCCTGTAAAGTGTCTAAACTTATATTGATTCTATTTACTCCAGCTAACTTCAAATCATGTGCATATTTATCCAATAGTAATCCATTTGTCGTTATGCAAAGCTCTTCAATACCTTTTATTGACGCTATTCTTTGGCATATTTCAATTATTCCTTTTCTGACAAGTGGCTCGCCACCTGTTAGACGAACTTTTCTAATTCCTAACCTTGAAGCTTGCCTTACAAACTCTTCAATTTCGTCAACACTTAAGATGTCATCGTGCGAAAGTTTATTTACTCCACACTCTGGCATACAATAATTACACCTTAAATTACATAAATCAGTGACTGATATTCTTAAATAATCAATTTCACGATTTAAGGAGTCCTTCATTTTATCCTCAATTCCCTTTTTTTATGATAGGAAAACACTTCATTATTTATATAGCCATAAAGTGATTTTTTGTCACTTCATTCTATATTATATATGAAAATATACGAAAAAAATAGCATTGGATTATTTTAATCCAATGCTATTTTGGGGAAAGGAAAGGGTTAATTTATTTTTTAACCGCGAAATATATGTCTTCGAAATACTTCTTAATGGCTAAAACGAAATCTCTAGTACTAAGAACATATGGGTCAGTAATATTTGTATACTTTGCAAGGTCCCTAGTCATGTATCCGTTACCTATTGTGTTAAATACTGCTTGTTCAAGATTATTTGCGAATCTAATTAAATCAAGAACACCATCAACCTCGCCTCTAAGTCTAAGCGCAGAAGTCCAAGCAAAGATTACAGATACAGCACTTTCTGATCTTACAATATTCTTGTCTTCATTATTTTCAAATAATATGTCATTAGCTTTGAAAATATAACTTTCGTCATTAGAAACAATAGTTGTTTTCATTAGTTGTGCTCCACCAAAAGCACTTGCAACCATGCTATTTACAAGTTCACCATCATGTTCATTAATAGCCCATATAAATCCACCTTGGCTATTAATAGCATTTCCGATAGTCGTATCTGTAAGTCCATGATTAAATTTTATTCCTTCAGCTTTGAACTTTTCTTTATATTCACGTTCAAAAAGTTCAGTGAAAGTATCATAGTAAGCTCTATCAAATATAGAAGATTTATCAACTCTATCTGTGAAAAGTAAGTTTGTTTTAGTTTTTAATGCATATTCAAAACAACTTCTAGCAAATGAAATAACATTACCAGCTAAGTTATAATTACAACTAATAATACCTGGTGTAGAAAATTCATTTACAAAAAATACATCTTTAGATTCATCATTATTAGTGTAAACAATCTCAGCAACTCCAGGCTTTTGTGGCTTAACTTCAATAGATTGACTCATCTTTCCGTTAAGCTGCCTAGCAACTGTAATAGGCTTAGCCCAGTTTCTAAATAATGAAATAAAATTCTTAGTTGTAATTGGTGTAGTAAAAGAAGTTCCTTGAACAAATTCCTCAACGTTCTTAGTCTTCATATCAGCTGCTTTTGAATCTTGTTTTGAATATCCGTATGAAACACAAATCTTGCTTGCTTTAATTTTATTAAGCAATTCATATACATAATAATCATTTTCAGAAGAATTATTCTCTCTAACAGAAAAATCTTGTGTCGAAACTTCTAAGTAAGGATATATAAGTTCACTCATCACAAGGCTGTGCATTGAATCACAATCTATATTTCTGTTGAGTATTAGTATCTTATTAAACACTTTTGTCTTAACAAAGGATGGGTCTTCTGTTTTTGATGAAGATGAAGAAAATGGCAAAATATTCACAACTTCACTAGCTTGTGCTTCTTCATCTTCCTTTTGTTTAACCAAACTATTGATTTTTTCTTCTTCAGTTTTTTGTGAACACTCATAAAATACGTTTGTGTCTACAAACCAAACTCCGTTCTGAAGTTTGCGTAAAAAACCACTAGATTGCAATTTTTTCATGATCTTTGCAATTGTCGTTTGGCTGCATTTTACATCTTCAGAGATTTTTTTATAAGTTCCAATAAATAAGCTGGTGTCTAAATTGATGTTTTCAACGATATACAGAAAAATCTCGATTTGTTTGCTATCCTTAATTTCGATTGAATTAAGATAGTCTGAAAAGTAGTTTCTCCACTGCAGTATAGCTGTAGAGTTATAGCTGTTATTATTAATCAGCAAATTCATGTATTTTTTCTCAATATCCATCGCTTTCCCTTTCCTTTTTACAATGTTAATTAACTGGATGCGTGTATTATAATTTAAAATAGGAAAAAAGTCAAGGTAAAGTGTAAGTAATACTTCAAAATAAATTAAAGAAAATAAATTATTAAATTAATAAAAATAGAATTCGAAATAAAAATAATAGCTGCATCAAAAATCTAAGAACATCGATCTATTATACAGAAAAATTATTTTTGAGTCAAAATATAAAAATTGACATATAAAATCGTTTTATATAGGTATAAAGTACAGCGAAGAAAAAGGTGAAAAATAGAGTTATTAAAATATCAAAGAAAAATAAAATTTAACAATCTTTCTATAAACCTTAGATAAATATATATAGAAGAGACAACAAAATTCTTGTGTTCTCTTTTACTTGGCTTTGGTGTTGTGTGGTAAAGAAATTAAATTGTTAAAAAGATAACAATTTAATTTTTACAGGATTTTCTGTTTATAAAATTTTTAGCTGATCAAATATTTTTCATCTCATTGATACTCTATTTTTAGCTTAAAAATAATAAAGTATGAATTTTTGCAAAGAGATACTTCTAAATTTGCTTATAATCGTTACTTTCTATATATCAGTGAAGTGTATTTTCGTGGCAAGTGAAGTAAAAATCATTGATTAAAATAAATTTAATTTTCCAGATCTTTGGCTATTTCACTATACTCCATTTTTAGAAATAATTTTATTATAATTACGATGATACACTTTATCATTTTTTATATGCATTTTACTATTTACTTTACTTATTCGTAATTTCTTTTTTTATCATTTTCATTCTTTTTTCTTATACATTTCTTGTATAAGTCTTGATTTTCATCTTTGATCTAAATAAGCTCTTTTTTGTGCTATTATCTGTTAGGGTTTTTATCACAAGATTTTTAATTGTTTTTTATTCAAAATCTTGTGTATATTATTTTAATTTTTACTCCCTTGTGTTTGTTTTTTTATTAATTTTTTTTTGATTTTTCTATTAATTTTTTATTTTTATGTTCTTTTGATATTATATTCTGTATCTTGTATATTACTTTCTTTTATATTTTTTAATTTGTGCATAACATATTTTATTTTCTTTGTTCCTTGTTAACAAAACAATTTCTATTTTTTCACTTGTTATCTATTATGTTTATATTTATATTTATTATTTTTTTCTTGTATTTATCTATTGTATTTATTAATTGACAACTCTTTTGTATTATTTTATAATTTGCACAAGTATTATTTTTATATACAACATACAATTTTGGAGGTTATATGAGTATGCAAGATTTTATTGAAAATAGCTCAAATGAAAGTACAGAAAATGTTGTGTTAGAAGAAAACCAAGTAGTATTTAACTCTACCCCGGAAGTTAACCCGGTTGAAGCTCCTAAACCTGTAGAAGCTCCTAAGCCAGTTAAACCTGTTGAAACTAGAATTACTGGTTGGACATCATTAAAAGAATTTTCTGTTGAGTGTGGAATTACATATGAGGCTGTTAGACAACAAGTTCAAAAACATTCTTCTGTATTAGAAGGTCATATTAAAACAATAGGAAAAACTCGTTATTTAGATTCATACGCTAAAAAGTTTTTACGTGGAAAGAAAGTTAATGCTAAGGAACCTATTGTTGCTCCTACAAAAGCAGATGAAACTACTGCCCCATCTCAAGAAGTATTAAAACCTGTAGTTGCAAAAGAAACTTTAGCTATGCAAGTTAATAGTGCTCCTGTTAGCACACCTAAAGCTTCTACTTCTGCATTAAATGAAAAAATAGCTGCACAGAAAACTGAAATTCAAGAATTGAAAAAGAAAATTAGATCATTAGAAGATGAAATTAAGCAAATTGAATATGATAACGTTTTATCACAATCAATTATTGCTAGTATGAATTCTCGTGAATTTAATAATTGGAAAAATAAATTTAAAGCTCAAATGAGAGATACAATGGATATTTGAGTGGGCCTATAAGCCGGGTTCTGTCGTGAATGGTCATCTATCTTGACTTACTGTCGCCAGTAAATTCTTCGCAACCTACCTGAAAGCTTGGCGGGCAACCTACAAACGCTTTCTGCTTGGTCTTGCTT
>JAZRXA010000051.1:0-17442 GCA_045599965.1 Lachnospiraceae bacterium
ATAACTCTTTGATTGGGGGGGGTATGATTATGGATAAAAAAACAAAAAACGACTTGCTAGATATTGCTGCAGGATTAGTTGTTGCACCAATCACTGCTTATGTAAAAGGGCGTGAAATTTATAAGAATTTTACTGAATCAGACACAAGCAAAAAAATTGTGAATTATGCTGGTCAAAAAGGTCAGGAGATTCAAAATACTGCAAAGAAAATTTCAATAAATCTTAATGAGAAGGCTAGCCAGTTCGCTGATGATATTAGCGACAAAGCTGTGGACTTTTCTAAAAAGGCAGAAGAGTTTACAAAGAAAGCAGAAGAAAAGATTGCAGAATTTGATGAACGAAAAGAAACTATGCTTTACCAATTTGCTGATAAAGCAGAAGACAAAATAAAAGAGTTTTCTGAGAATGTAAAAACAACTGCAAAAGATTTTAGTGAAACAGTACAACAAAAATTTTACGAAATGCAAGAAGGCGCATCAGCACCTGCAGAACCTGAATTTGTAGAAGAACCTGTAGTTCTTCAAAGCGTTGTAGAAGAGGTTGAAGAACCTACAAGCGTAACGGAGGAACCTGTTAGTGTTACGGAAGAACCTACTAGTGTTGCTGAAGAACCAGTAGTCCTTCCTAGTGCAGAAGAAGAGCCTATCGCTCCTCAAGCAAACACAATTTTTGAAAACACCCAGGAATAAAAATATGAAATAAGTATTTAAGAGGCGGTTTTTTAACCGTCTCTTATTTTTTTATCACCTACAAATTGCAATTTGTGAATGTCTTTTGGTTGTGGGTTTGGGGATAATCAAAGATAATCCCCAAGCCCCACAACCTCTACTACTATCTCCCATTGCGTCGCCCGCCGGCGCCGCTTCGCTGGCTAACGCCAGCTCCATATATGAAACCAAAATAAAATGTTTTGATAAAATTACCGAAAAAGGGGCCATTGGTACCCGAAACAACATCTTTTTTAAGTAAAATTACCAAATTTATTTATTGTGAGAACTTATTGGAAAAGTATAGAATCTAAAAACCTTGATTTTTCAAGGTTTTTAAACTTTTGTAAAATACATCAAAATTTTTCACAACGCTTATTGGGTACCAATGCCCCCTTTTTCGGTAAAAATATTTTTTAAAAATTTATAAACTAAGGTGGCGCTCGAAAGAACATGTACTGTTGGTCAAAGTCAGCCACCGTAAGTAGCGAAGGACGGCGCAGGGCCCTACTTAGCCCAAGCGCCGTCAGCTTCGCGAGCCATGCAAACCTAAGAATAATTTCTTAAATAGGTTTGCATTTTATTATTGTAACGCGAAGCTAACGGTGCCAGCGCTAAAGATGGGCGCGCACCTTGCTTCGCTATTTACGGCAGCTGACTTTCGTTCGCCAAAACATTTCGTCCGCCTGCTGCCTACCTTGATGAAAAATACATGCCAATAGGGGGAATTCTTGATTTTGGTATGTATTATTTTTGTGATGTCGAAGAGTCTATGTGCTTTAAAATACATACTAAATTTAAATAAACTACGATTTGGTATGTATTATTTCTATCTTTTTTAAGTAAAGAGAACTCTAAAATACATACCAAATTTGAGAAAACTTTAGATAGGTATGTATGAAACAAATCTTTTTAATCGCAAAGAAGAAAAAAATACATACCAAAATAAATGTTTCATAAAAATGGTATGTATTTTTATATATGGAGCCGGTGATTACACCGGCGAAGCGGACGACTTTAGTCGGACGCAATGGGAGATAGTAGTAGAGGCTGTTGGATTTGTGGATAACTGGCTCTTTGCCAGTTATCCATAAATCCACAGCCCCAAAGAGCCCTACAAATTCAAAATTTTTAGGGTTGGTTTTGATTGATTTTTTATTTAACTTTCAATTGATTGTTGAAATTTTATAAAATTAATAAGCAAAAAAGAGGTCAAATATTTTTGACATCTTTTTTCGTTTCCTTGTATTTATATATGCTTTATTGTTATAATATTGTATTGAAAAAATTCATGTTATAAACTTATAAAAAAGGAGACAACTATTTTGATTAACTCACAGAAAAAATCAATGAAAGTATTATTTACTATCAGCCTTGTACTACTCGCTGTTTCATTATTACTTTCAATAATGAAGTTTTTCTTACCTGAATTTAACTATTATGCTCTTTCTTATTTTGATAATTCATTTGGCGTATTAGCAATTCTTGTTGCATTTATTTATGTATTAGGTGGCTATAAAAAGAATGATGCTGCATACTACAAAATATTTATGATACTTGTTTGTATAACTAATCTTTTTGTGTTAATCACAGACCTTATTACAACTCAGAGTGTAGCTTATGCTAGCCCTATTTCAGGATTATTAAGAACTGTTGTTTTGGTTAATCTTGTTATTCTTTCTTTTGCAAAAGATTTAGGAAAAAATACTTCTATAGGTCTTGCAAGTGGCGTTTTTGGTATATCACTTATTAATTTAATAAGACTTGCTATACTATATTCCCAATTCAATATGATAATTGTAGATGTTGTTGGTACATCATTAGCCTTCCTTGTACTTTTACTTGTTATTGGTAAATACATGGATAAGACTGAAAGAGGTACAAAATAAGGAAAGATGGAAGAAAGAGAATTTAAAAAACTTTATGATTTTGCTAAAGCAGATATGATAAAACAGTCTCATGGCGTTGCAGCTGCTAACAAGATGGTAAAGGTTGACGCAAAAAGAATATCCTTGCCTTTAGAGGGCCGCGAAGTGGAGATTGTATATTACGAAGCTAAGTCTAGTAATGCTCCACTTTTTGTTGGTTACCATGGTGGCGGTTTTTTATTTGGAGGCTGCGCATTAGATAACAATATGTGGCTTGCAGTTAGAGACGCTTTGGATGTAAATATCGCTTCTGTTGGCTATAGAATGAGCCCGGATTACATGTGGGAGGAAACTCTAGCAGATAGCTACGAAGCTTTAGTTTATCTTTATGAGCATGCTTCAGAGTTTAATTTTAATAAAGAACATATCTCGGTTATGGGCCAATCTGCAGGCGGAAATCTTGCAGCCGCAGTTGCACTTAAATGCAATCAGGAAAAATCCGTAAAACTTGATAATCAAATTCTTATCTATCCATTTTTAGATGTTTATACAGACCCAGATGAAAAAGGAAGTGGAAGTTTTTCAGGAATTGGATGCTATGTCATGAATGATTTGCATTGTAATCATGAAGAGGCAAAAAATCCTTTTGTCTCCCCTGTCTACGCTAGCAAAGAAATGCTCGTTGGGCTTCCAAATGCAATAATGGCATTTAGTGAAGAGGATAACCTGAAATTCGAAGGCATGAGGTACGCTACTATGCTAAAAGAAGCTGGCGTTAAAGTTAGTGAAAAACTCTTTGAGGGAATGCCACACGCTTACTTTGAATCTGGATTTAAAAAGCCTACTAAATTTGAAATTCAATTTTTAGGTGAGCATGCACAGGAAATAATTGATAACGGCTCGCTCTTTACGAGTGCAAAAAATACATTAGATTTTATTAAGGAGAATCTCGTAAGATGATTAGTGCTAATAATGTTACTTTAAGATTTGGAAAGAAAGCTTTATTTGAGGATGTAAATATTAAGTTCGTTGAGGGCGAATGCTACGGACTAATTGGTGCCAATGGTGCCGGAAAATCTACATTCCTTAAAGTTCTTACGGGACAAATCGAACCTTCTAAAGGTGATGTTACAATCACACATGGACAAAGACTTAGTTTCTTAGAGCAAGATCATTTCAAATATGACGAACTTAATGTAATGGATACAGTTATCCAAGGAAATGCTCGTCTTTATGAAATTATGAAAGAAAAAGATGCGCTCTACGCTAAGGAAGACTTTTCTGAAGAAGATGGAATTAAAGCTAGCGAATTAGAAACTGAATTTGCTGAAATGAATGGATGGGAAGCAGAAAGCGATGCAGCTACTTTACTTAATGGTTTAGGAGTTGAAACAGATCTTCACTACTCTTTAATGAAAGACCTTCCTGGTCCACTTAAAGTTAAGGTATTGCTTGCTCGTGCTCTTTTTGGCAATCCAGATATTTTACTTCTTGATGAGCCTACTAACCACCTTGATTTAGATGCTATTGGATGGTTAGAAGAATTCCTTATTAACTTTGAAAATACTGTTATTGTTGTATCTCACGATAGATACTTCTTAAATAAAGTTTGTACGCAAATAGCTGATATCGACTATGGGAAAATTCAGCTATATGCCGGCAACTATGACTTTTGGGTTGAATCGTCTGCTCTTATCGTTAAGCAAATGAAAGAGGCCAACAAAAAGAAAGAAGAAAAAATTAAAGAACTTCAAGAATTTATTCAGAAGTTCTCTGCTAACGCTTCTAAAGCTAAGCAAGCTACTAGCCGTAAGCGTGCATTAGAAAAAATAGAACTTGATGAAATTAAACCATCATCAAGAAAATATCCTTTTATCGATTTTAAACCTAATCGCTCTATTGGCAACGAAGTTTTACAAGTTGAAAATCTTTCTAAGACAATTGATGGAGTAAAAGTTTTAGATAACATTTCATTTACTTTAGGTCATGATGACAAAGTTGCTTTTGTAGGTTCTAATGAACTTGCAAAAACTACTTTATTTAACATCCTTATGGACTTAGATACTCCTGATGAGGGAACATTTAAGTGGGGTGTTACAACTAGCCGTGCATACTTTCCTAAAGATTATACAAAAGAGTTTGATTCTGATTCTTCTATTGCCGATTGGCTTACAGGCTATTCAGAAATAAAGGATGCTACTTATGTAAGAGGTTTCTTAGGACGTATGCTCTTTGCAGGCGATGACGGAATTAAATCTCTTCGCGTTTTATCCGGTGGTGAAAAGGTACGTTGTCTTCTTTCAAAAATGATGATTTTAGGAACGAACGTTTTGCTTTTAGATGAGCCTACAAACCACCTCGACATGGAAAGTATTACTGCATTAAATAATGCGCTTATTAAATTTCCTGGCGTTGAACTTTTTGCATGTAGAGATCACCAATTTGTTCAAACAACTGCAAACCGTATAATGGAAATTGTAGATGGAAAACTTATAGATAAAATTACAACATATGATGAGTACTTAGCCTCTGATGAAATGGCTCGTAAGCGTCATGTATATGTTGCAGAAACAGATGATGAAGATTAAGGAGCATACGCATGAATAGAATTGATTTACATATTCACACAACTGCATCAGATGGTTCTCTAACTCCTTCGGAGGTAGTTGACCTTGCTATTGAGACTGGACTTAGCACTATTGCTATTACTGACCATGATACAGTTAGTGGCGTAGAAGAAGCTGTTGAGTATGCAAAAGACAAACCTATAAAGGTTATCCCTGGCGTAGAAATTTCTACAAACCTTAGAGGTCAAGAAGTTCATATGCTCGGCTACAATATTGATTATAAGTCCCCTATTCTTCTTAAAACTTTAGAAATTCTTGCTTTAGTAAGAGATACTAGAACAGAAAGAATGGTAAAAAGACTTGCTGATGATGGCATCGATATTTCTATGGAAAAACTTTTTGCTATGTTTCCTGGAACTGAAGTTATAAATAGAGCTAATATGGCAATGTATCTAGTTGAAAATAAAATTGCCGAAGATAGATATGAAGCTTTTGAAAAATATCTTGATGCAGATACAAAATACTATGTTAAAAAACATCGTATAAGCGCCGAGGATGCTGTTAATGTAATAACTGATAGTGGTGGAATTCCTGTTATGGCCCACCCTGTTATATATCCTTTAGATGTTGACGCTTATACAAAATTATTTAAGGCAGCTCAAAAAATTGGAGTTAAAGGAATAGAAGCTATCTATTCTAATAACCGCCCAGGTGATAAAGAATATTTTACTAATCTTGCAAATCAATACGGTATGTTTATTACTGGTGGTTCAGATTTTCATGGTACGATTAAGCCAAATATTAAGTTAGGCTTAGGATTTGATGATGACAAACATGAAAAGTTTGTTGCTGATGAATCTTTATTAGTTAATTTACTTTAGGAGGTATGTTATGGGAAATTTACCTAGTAATGCTAAGGTTTATAAACCTGAGGGTGAACTTAAAGGAGCTATCCAAATAGTTCACGGAATGTGTGAGCACCAAGGACGCTACGTTGAACTTGCAAACTTTTTTGCTAGTAATGGATATGCAGTTGTTACATCTAATTTAAGAGGACATGGAGATAATGTCGCTTCTGAAGAAGACTTGGGCTATTTTGGAGAAGAAATGGTAGAAGGCCTTCATAAAGATTTGGCTGCTATTAGCGCATACATAAAAGAAGAATTTCCGAATGTTCCTTATATTCTTCTTGGCCATTCTATGGGAACATTAGTTTCAACTTCTTATTTCAAGGGACATGATAGCGAGTTTGATGGCCTTGTTCTTAGCGGTATGCCTGGAGATAACGGTGCAAAAGATATTGCAAAAGTTTTAATTAAAGCTATTAAGGCTGCTAAGGGTTGGAAATATAGAAGTGCTTTTGTTAACAACCTTTGCAATGGACCTTTTTCAAAAGCTTTCGAATCTGAAGGAAATATTTTTGCTTGGCTTTCAGTAGATAAAGACAATGTTAAAAGATATGAAGAAGATCCTAAATGTGGATTCGTATTTACCTTAAATGGATTTTATACTTTAATGGACCTTATGTGTAAAACATATAGTAAAGATGGATGGTCAAAGAAAAACTTATCTTGCCCTGTATTCTTAATTTCTGGTTCAGACGATCCATGTATGGGAACACACGAAAACTTTGGCAAATCTGTTCAGATGTTTAAGGATAATGGATATAACGTTAATAGTGAATTAGTTGATGGCCAACGTCATGAAATATTTAATGACACTAAAAAGGCTGAAACTATGCAAAAAGTTTTAGATTTTATTAAGACTATTGGTTAATTATTATTTCATCAATTTTTATTTGTAGGCTCTTTTCGCCTCTAAAGTAATTGATGTAAGGATAAAATATTAGAGAAACAAGCAGGCATCCGTCTGCTTTTTCTTTTGCATTTTTTAAGATTTCATACTGCTCTTTTATTACCTCTTCGTTTCTAAACATAATGCCATTAATTTTATATCCGGCTTCGTTTTCTAGGTTTAATTTTAAGCAGTTAGCGTTTCTAGACATGTAAATAGAATTTACCTTTACATTCTTTTCTGCAAAGCAAGGTTTTTCATTCTTTTGTCCGAAAGGTTCTAAGCGCTCTAATTCATTTATGAATTGTTCGGAAATGTATTGGAATGGAAGTTGCATATCTATCCATTTTTTCTCTTCTAAATCTTCTTCAGCAATAAAACAATCTCTATTTAAGATATCTGAAAGTTTTTCAGCAGTCATATCGCTAGCCAAAGTAAAACCTGCGGCCTTCGCATGTCCACCAAATTTATTAAAGCAATCTGAATTTTTAGTAAGTGCTTCAATCATATTATAATTTTCAACGCTTCTAGCTGAGCCTTTAAGTCCTTCATCTGAATTAGTAATTACGAGAGCTGGACGAGAATATTCTTCTTTAAGTCTTCCTGCAATAATACCGGCAATACTTTCATGCGCTTCGCTTAGATAAATAACTAAGACCTTAGGAATATTTTCGCCCATCTTATCTATTTGCTCCATAGCTAACGTAGTTTGGCTAATAGTAAGATTTTTTCTCACTTCATTTAGTTCAACCAATTCCAAAGCTTTCTCTTTAGCTTTTTCAGGGTCTTTTTCTTCTAAAAGATCAAAAGCCATAGCTGCATTTTTAAGTCTTCCTGCGGAATTAATGCATGGTCCTAAAATAAATCCGATATAAAAGGCATTAATATTTTCTTGCTCAATATTTTTAGAGTCCATTAAGGCTTTTAGGCCCTCATTTTGCGTAATTTTAAGCCTTTTTATACCTTCCTTGGCAAATATACGGTTTTCCTGGGTAAGTGGCACAATATCCGCTACAGTAGCCATTCCAGCATATAACAAAAGCTCATCTATTAGCTTATCTAACTCTCTTTTTTCATCGACGCTCTTAGCGATTTTCTTTGCTCTTTCTATAAGAGCCTGGGCAACTTTATAAGCAACTGCTCCGCCACAAAGTTCTTTATATGGATAAGTGCACCCTTCTTGTTTTGCATCAATAACTACGTTAGCATTTATTAGCGGATATGGTACTTCATGATGGTCTGTTACGATTACATCAATGCCAAAGCTTCTTGCTTTATTTACCGCTTCGTATGCAGAAACTCCGTTATCGCATGTTATTATAAGTCCAACTCCATCGCTAAAAGCTTCGTCAGACATATTCTCATTCATTCCATATCCGTCAAAAACTCTATCCGGAATTCGAACGTCTACATCCCCACCTATTTTTTTGATACTTTGTTTTAATATATAGCTTGAGCATATTCCGTCGACATCATAGTCTCCAACTACTCTAATTTTCTTATTTGCATTAATTGCACTAAAGATAATATCAACTGCTTCACTCATTCCCTTAAAAAGGTATGGATTATGCATATAGTCAATAGAGCCATAAAGATATTCCTTTATCGCCTCGTCACCAACAATATCTCTGTTTCTAATAATTCTTGCGAGCATTGGTGTAATATTAAATTTTTGTGAGATATCTGCAAAATCAGCTTTCTTGCAGTGTAGATACCACTTTTTCAATTTTGTCTTTACCTTTTAGTTAATGAATTGGAATGTAATAAATCCTGCATATAAAATCAAAAGAACAATTCCTTGCCATCTATATAGTTTTTCCTTAAAAAGCGCTGGAATACAAACAATAAGCATAACAATTAACATCAAAGGAATATCAATTGCTAATGATGCATTCATTCCTAAGAAAAGTTTATTTAGTGGAATTGTAAAAGGCTTTATCGCAATAGATACGCCAGATACTAAAACAAGATTAAATAAGTTTGCGCCAATAATATTTCCAAGTGAAAGCGAAGCATGTCCCTTAGCTAAGGAAACTATCGCTGTAACTAACTCTGGAAGAGATGTTCCTAGTGCAACGAAAGAAAGTGCTATAACAGATTCAGGAACTCCAAAACCTTCGGCAATCTTCGTTCCATACTCTACTAAAAGTTTAGCACCGACAGCTATAAAGGCTGCACCAATAATTAAAAATAAAATATTTCTCCAAAGTGGATATTCCTTTACATCTTCTTTTTCTACTTTTTCAGGATGCTTAAAACCGTCTCTTATAGTAAGAACCATAAAAGCAATAAACATTAAAAGAAGACCAATTCCAACAATTCTATCGAATCTTCCAAATATATAAGAAATACTCGCATAAACAATCGCAGCGCCAAAGAAGAAACATACAGGAAAGATAAGTGTTCTTTTATTTGCCTTCTTAGGTGGTTTAATTGCTAAAACTATAGCAAGAATCAACGCAGTATTACATATAATGGAGCCAATAGCGTTTCCGTATGCAATTTCGCCATGGCCTGTAGCCGCGCCTGTAGCAGAAACTAAAACCTCTGGAAGAGTTGTTCCAATAGAAACTATAGTAGCTCCAACAATAATTTCTGGAATCTTAAACTTTCTAGCTATCCCGCATGCACTATCAACAAACCAGTCTCCACCAAAGACTAGTAATGCTAAGCCCACTATAAATAAGATAATTGATAATGCCATATATTTCCTTCTTAGAATAAAGTACTTACCTCTTTGGGTAAGTACTTTTATCTTTTGTTAAATTTTAATCTTGTTTTTCTTCTAACAATTCTTTTTCTTTTTTCTTAAGTACTCTTTGCGCCTTAGCTTCATCATATCTTTCATTTTTCTTTGTCATTACATAATATAACGAACCTGAGATAAAGATTGATGAGAATGCACCAGCTATAATTCCGACTGCGAGTGGAAGCGCAAATTCTCTCATCGACTCAACACCTAAGATATAAAGGAATAATACCGTAGCGAAGGTTGTTGCCGAAGTATAAATACTTCTTGAAAGAGTTTGCTGGATACTCGTATTTGTAACAAGCTTTAAGTCGTAATTTATTTCTGGATTAGCAAGGTTTTCTCTAATTCTATCGAAGATAACGATTGTTGCGTTAATAGAGTAACCTACAATCGTAAGAATACATGCGATAAAGGAGTTACCAACTGATAATCTAAATATTGCGTAGAATGTGATAACTATCATTACGTCATGTGCAAGAGCGATAACAGATGAAATCGCAAATTTGAATTTTCTAAATCTAATCCAAATGTAAAGAAGCATGCACACAATCGCAATAGCCATAGAGATAAATGCATCTTTTTGAAGTTCATCACTAACCGTTGCACTAATATGTTCATAAGAAATACTATCCGCATCAGCTCCATAGTTTTTAACGAGCATATCTTTCATGCTATTCCATGTTTCAAGTTCAAGTTCAGGTGTCTTAATTACATACTGATTTGAACCTGTTGTCTTTTGGCCTTCAATATCATTTGAGCCAATAATATCAGCGATGTCTTTCTTGATATTGTCATTAAAGTCATCGATTGAATAATCTTTATCAAAGTCAACTGTTGTAGAATAACCACCTGCGAATTCGATGTTGTAGTTAAGTGCTTTCTTAGTAGTTGCGCCACAAATTATCATAGTAACAATACCAGCTATAATAAGAACTGCTCCAACACCAAACCAGATTTTCTTCTTTCCAACAAAGTCGAAAACTTTTTTCTTTGTCTTTGTAGTTCTAGCGTAATTCTTAGGATCTTTAAGTCCCATTGCGAAGAGGCATGAAACAATAAGTCTAGAAACAACGAGCGAAGTAATAACACTAAGTACAATACCGATTGCAAGTGTCATACCAAATCCCTTAATTGTTCCTGAGCCAAAGATTAAAAGAACTATCGCAACAATAAGCGTTGTAATATTACCATCTAAGATAGCTGACGTAGATTTCTTAAAGCCGTACTTAATTGCTTCTCCGGCACTTCTACCAGCTTCTAATTCTTCTTTGATACGTGCGTTAATAATAACGTTTCCATCGACAGCCATACCAATACTTAGTATGATGCCGGCAAGTCCTGAAATAGTAAGAGTGAGGTCAAATGCATTAAGCAAAAGTAGCATTGCTGCTGTATAGAAAACAAGTGCGAGTGCAGCTGCAACGCCAGGAATTCTAAAGTAAAGAATCATGAAAATAATGATAAGTAAAATTCCGATTGCGCCGGCGATTAAGGATGTTGAAACAGCATTATCACCGAGTTTAGCACTTACAACCTTAGATGAAATTTCATGTAACGAAAGTTTAAGTGAACCGATACGAATTGTTGAAGCAAGTGTTTCAGCAGCTTCGTAAGATTCCATACCTTCAATTATACAGTTACCATCTGAGATTACGCTTTGTACTCTAGGATAACTTACGATTTGTCCATCATAAATAATATAAATTATACCGTTAAGGTTTTTCTCTGTAGCCTCAGCGAAAGCAGCAGCGCCTTCGTCGTTAAGTGTAAGTTGAACTACGAAATCAGAACTTCCAGTAGTTTGATCTTGTTGAGTTCCAGCCTGAGCACTTTTAACTTGGTCACCTGTAACCCAAATTGTTGCAGCATCAGAATTTAATACTTCATCTAATGTAGGTCCTTGCGTAGCTGTTTCATCTGTAGCTGTTTCATCTGTAGTTGTAGTATCAACGCTATCAATTACTTCACCTGTTGTAACATCAACAGTTTGAATTCCGTCTGTGCTAGTAGATGTGGTTTCTTCAGCTCCAGGAATCTTGCTCTCGTCAATAGATACGAATTGTAAAGAACCTGGACGGCCTAATTCTTCTATAACTTGTTGTGTATCATAAACACCAGGAATTTCAACTGTGATACGGTTGTTACCTTCTTGGTAAACAGCTGCATCAGTACTATATTGTTGAACTCTTAATTGGAGTTTATAGATAGTATCAGCTAAATCTGTAGGATTTGGGTTAGCTTCATCGGTTTCGTAAGTAATACTTACACCACCTCTTAAGTCCAATCCTAATTTGATATTCTCAGCTGATCCAACCTTTCCACCACCAAAACCTACGATGGTAGTAAAGCAACATGCGAGAATAATCACAATAGAAATGATAAAAAATATTATTCCTTTTTTCTTATTCATCATAACCTCTTTCTGCAAGGTGCGCTTTAATCATAATTGCACACTC
This sequence comes from Lachnospiraceae bacterium, assembly GCA_045599965.1. GTDB lineage: Bacteria > Bacillota > Clostridia > Lachnospirales > Lachnospiraceae > RGIG5612. Next base: position 12,145 of record JAZRXA010000051.1, read on the forward strand.
AACACGTTTTTGCTGCATCTTGCAGCCTATTTCATAAACTTTATTTATATCTTTGCTAAAGTTCCAAGAGTTTGCAGGACAACCGCCACTACAATAAAACTTAGCAAAGCATGAATCGCATTTATCTTTTGTATATACGCATGACTCCTGGAATTTTTGTGGAATTTCTTTATTCGTAATTCCTTCGTCAACGTTTCCAATTGCGAACTCTTTCATGCCGACAAATTGGTGACATGGATAGATATCGCCTGATGGGCTAACGGCTACATACTCAGCTCCGCTTCCGCATCCTTTAAGTCTTTTAATTATGCAAGGACCTTCATCTAAATCAATCATAAAATGGAAGAATGTAAAAGGCTTTCCTTCGTCATATTTATCTAGATAAAGTTTTGCTAATCTTTCGTACTCTTCGCAAATCTTAGGAATATCCTCTTCATGAATTCCATAATCGGCTGTAGTTACCACAGGCTCAATTGATAATTTATCAAATCCTAAATCAAGATATTCTTGGATATCGCTAGCAAAATCTAAATTGTTTCTAGTAAAAGTTCCTCTTACGTAATAATCTTTTTCTCCACGTTTTTTAATGAACTCTTTAATCTTTGGAACTATTATGTCATAGCTTCCATGTCCATCTGGGGTAACTCTCATTTTATCATTAACTTCTTTGCGGCCATCTAAGCTTAAAACGACGTTACTCATTTCTTTATTTAAGAACTCAGTTACATCGTCATTTAGGAGCATTGCATTTGTAGTAAGAGTAAATCTGAAATTTTTGTTATGATCTTTTTCTAGACTTCTTCCGTATGCTACTAATTTTTTAACCACATCGAAATTCATAAGTGGTTCGCCGCCAAAGAAATCGACTTCAAGATTTCTTCTTGTGCCAGAAGATTTAACTAAATAATCTAGCGCTTTTTTACCAACCTCAAAGCTCATAAGTTCTCTCTTGCCTTTATATTCTCCACCTTCAGCAAAGCAATATTTGCAAGCGAGGTTGCAATCATGAGCAACTGAAAGGCACATTGCTTTTAATACCGGATTAGCATTCGATACAAAGTTATGTGCGTCTTGGTAAATATCCTTTGTATATAACGAATTGTTTTCAATTAACTGCTTAACTTCTGCTATTGCTTCTTCTAAATCAGTTTCGTTAATACCTGGATTATTTTTTTGTACTTTCTCTTTTAATTTAGAAATACAAATTTCAGGACATGAAGAGGAATACTCTCCCTCTTCAATACCCTGATTAATTTCTTTAATTATTTTAATTACAATGTCGTCAACTACATGAACAAGTCCTGAGTTGACATCTAAAAGGATGTCATATCCTTGTTGCGAAAAATAATGAACCAAGACTTACCTCTATTTATTATTCTTCTCGCATTTTTGGTTGCCTACTGTGCAGCTAGTTTTGCAAGCTGATTGGCAAGATGTTTGGCACTCTCCGCAGCCACCCTTTTTTAATGTTTCTTGTAAATTTTTCTCGTTTAATGTTTTGATATGTTTCATAATGAAACCTCCTAAAATTATGTAAATTAAGCTTAAATTTAACTTATCTATTTTACCATAGCCTAACTTCTAAGGTCTATACCTTTTTCCTTCAATTTCTCTATTATTTTGTCAATTAAAGGATTAACATCGCCATCAGAAAGTGTCTTTTCTTTATCTCTAAATACGATGCTGTAAGCTAAACTCTTTAAGCCTTCACCTATGCGCTCGCCTTCATAAACATCAAAGAGTTCAACGCTCTCTATTAGTTTTCCGCCTGCCTTAGAAATTGTCTTAACGATATCGGCAGCTTTTACGTCCTTACCCATAACCATAGAAAGGTCACGAGTTACTGCTGGGTACTTAGGAATTTCTTTATATTTCTTTTCAAATCCAGCAAGTTCATAAAGCGCATCGATATCAATTTGTGCGTAGTAAACCTTTGTTCCAAGTCCATAACTTTTAGCAACTAAAGGATGCACCTCTCCTAAGTAGGCAATCTCTTGCTGACCACCTTTAATAAGTACTCTTGCCTGGCGTCCTGGATGCAAGAATAAAATTGGATTTTCAGTTACATAATCTCTAGGAATTTTAATTCCTAATTTTTCGAACACTTCTTCAACAGCTCCTTTTAAGTCAAAGAAATCTCCATCGCCATAAAATCCAAGTGAAAGTGTCATCTTCTCATCTGGAAGTTCTGTAAGTGGCAAAGCTTTTGGAATATAAATATTAGCCAACTCGAAAAGATTTGCACTCTTATTTCTTCTGTTATAGTTTGTTGAAAGTGAAGTCAACATTCCATTAACTAAACTTGTTCTCATAATTGAGTAGTCTTCGCCTAATGGATTAGAAATTGTGATAACTTTTCTTAAACTATCATCTTCAGCAATTTTAAGTTTATTAAATACCTTAGGGCTTTCAAATGAGAAAGTCATTGATTCTGAATATCCGTAAGCCTTAAGTGCTGCTCTTACTTTTTCCTGAACTGCAAAATTAAAAGTTAAGCCGCCACATGCATCCTTAGAACTTGGAAGTGATGTTGGGATATTGTCGTATCCGAAAAATCTTGCAACTTCTTCAGCTATGTCCGCATCTCTTAAGAGATCTTGACGGAACGTTGGAATTGTAAGGAGGTTAGATTTTTCATCATACTCAATCTCAAGTCTTTCAAAATATGAAAGCATTGTTTCTTTATCTACGTTAGTTCCTAGAAGCGCATTATATTTATCTGGCTCAAACTTAATTTTCTTTGGCTCTACATGTTCCGGATAAATATCAATAATTCCACCAACAATGTCTCCGGCATCCAATTCTTCAATAAGCTGGCAAGCTCTAAGAATAGCTGCAAGTGTGTTGTTAGGGTCCAATCCTTTTTCAAACTTTCCGGAAGCATCTGTACGAAGGCCAAGACGTTTTGCACTTAATCTATTGTTAGTGCCGTCGAAACATGCACTTTCAAATACAAGTGTTTTAACATCATCAGTAATTTTGCTGTCTTCGCCACCCATAATACCAGCGATGCCAATAGCTTTTTCAGCATCGTTAATCATTAAGATGTCTTTATCTAGTTTTCTTTCTTGGCCATCAAGTGTAGTAAATACATCTCCGTCTTTAGCGCATTTAACAACGATTTTTCCACCAGCGATTGTGTCATAATCGAACGCATGCATCGGCTGGCCATACTCTTCCATAACATAGTTAGTAATATCTACTACGTTGTTTATCGGTCTAATTCCGTTGCTAGCAAGGCGTTGGCGAAGCCATCTAGGTGATGGGGCTAAGCGAATATTTTTAACCATCATCGCTGTGTAACGTTTGCAAAGATTTGTATCTTCTACATCAACTTTTAAGTAATTGTTAATGTCATCTGTTGTTTTACTAACCTTTGGTTCTTCATAAACGAAAGGTTTTCTAAATGTTGCTGCAGCTTCTCTTGCAATACCTAAAACTGAATAGCAGTCTACTCTGTTAGATGTTATTTCGAATTCATAATTCGCATCATGAAGTCCTAAGTATTCGATTGCATCTTCTCCAACAGGTGCATCTTCAGGCAAGATATAAAGTCCATCAGCAGCTGCGTCAGGATACATTTCTGTTGTGCTTCCAAGTTCATCTATTGAGCACATCATTCCGTATGAATCTACGCCACGAAGTTTTCCTTCTTTGATTGTGATTCCACCTTCGGCTAACTTTCCGTCGTGTCCTCCTGCAACTTTGCCGCCAACTTTTACGACTGCAACTTTAGCGCCTTCAAAAACGTTAGGCGCACCAGTAACTATTTGTATAGTCTCGCTCCCAACATTTACTTGGCAGATAACTAACTTATCTGCGTCTGGGTGAGATTCAACTTTTAATACCTGTCCTATTACTATATCTTTAAGGTTTTCGTCGAAAACATTAAAGTTTTCAACCTTTGTTCCGGAGAGAGTCATAGCATCTCTGAATTCTTGATATTCAACGTTTAGTTCCGGTACATATGCTTTAATCCATGATAATGAAGCGTTCATATTCTCTCTCCTTTCCTAAAATTGTTTTAAGAAACGTAAATCGTTCTCGTATAATAATCTCATGTCATCTATTTCGCATTTAAGAAGGGTTAATCTTTCTAGTCCCATTCCAAAAGCAAAGCCGGTATAAACTTCAGGGTCGATTCCAACCATTTCCAAAACATGTGGATGAACCATACCGCAACCTAAAATTTCAATCCAGCCTTCGCCCTTGCAGAAGCGGCATCCTTTACCGCCGCACTTAAAGCATGAAACGTCTACTTCAGCGCTAGGCTCTGTAAATGGGAAATGGTGTGGACGGAACTTTGTCTTTGTATCCGGTCCGAAAAATTTCTTAGCAAATTCATCTAGTGTACCTTTAAGGTCAGCAAATGTAATGTTTTTATCAACTACAAGGCCCTCAATTTGATGGAAACTTGGGCTATGTGTTGCATCAACTTCGTCAGATCTAAAAACTCTACCAGGAGCAATCATTCTAATTGGAAGAGTTCCCTTTTCCATCTCATGTATCTGAACTGATGAAGTTTGAGTTCTAAGCAAAATCTCTGAGTTGATATAGAAGGTATCTTGCTCATCTTTTGCTGGATGGTTTGCCGGAATATTAAGTGCTTCAAAGTTGTAGTGGTCGTATTCAACTTCTGGACCAGATACTACTTCGTATCCCATACCAATAAAGATATCTTCAACTTCTCTTAAAATCATGTTGTTTGGATGGTCATGTCCGATATTTTTTGCTTTACCAGGAAGTGTAACGTCGATAACTTCTGCTTTGAGTTTTGCATCTAAGAGCACATTTTCCATCTGCTCTTTAACATTGTTTAAGCACTCCTCAATTTCATTTCTCGTATCGTTAACCATCTGGCCAACTTTTGGTCTTTCTTCGGCAGCTACATCCTTCATTCCCTTAAGAACTTCGGTAAGCTCGCCTTTCTTACCTAGATAAGCTACTTTCAATTCATTAAGCACATCAATATTTTCCGCTTTTTGAATTTTTTCAATAGCCTCTTTCTTAATTTGCTCTAATTTTTCTTTCATGTTTTTTCCCTTCTAATTCACATAAACATACATAGTAATATATAACATAAAGAGCCTTATTTTTCAATGAAATGGACAAAAAAAGCCCAAAACATTGGCTGTATTTTGATTCCTAGCAAAAGCCAGGTGGGTTCACCGCACTTTAGCTTCTGAAGTCCACTCAAAGGAGGCTGGTCATAGGCTAAAAAATATTGGAATCCCATTTAAATCGATGTAGGTTCAAAATATCAGACCTGTTCTGGGTATATTAATTTTATCATATAGT